>JAATVS010000701.1 GCA_014523695.1 Nitrososphaerales archaeon TH5895 | reverse complement strand
GATGACGATTCTAGATGATGACGATTCTAGATGATGACGATTCTAGATGATGACGATTCTAGATGATGACGATTCTAGATGATGACGATTCTAGATGATGACGATTCTAGATGATGATGATGATGATGATGATGATGATGTGCCAATTGTCACATTGAAAGACTCTAAAAATCTTTCTACGTCTTATAAGATTTATGATTCTACTTTAATCAAATAATAACAACAGTTGTGCGTCCAGTATCGATCTGTATACCTAATCTTACACAAATCAAGATTCCATCATCAAACTCTACAAAAGAAGCAACATCGAGGGATCTAGCACAGGGTGCAAATACATCCACGGAAATTGGTATCAAATATAATATACTCCTTTCTTGACTTAAATCATTTGCCGTCACAACTCGAGTCTTTGTCACTTTTTCGTAAACCTATGATGTCATGATGACAATCCTACTCAAAACCATATTTTAAAGACTAGTGCCAGAAAGCGAGCGAAAAGATTGTTACAAACTATTTGGTAGTAGATCCGTTTGCAGACCCACTCTTTGGAAGATCAAGTGGACTAGTGGAGGAGAACACTGTAGATTAAATAGAAGATTAATTTAGCTGTGCAACGAGGTGTTCTATACCATTGCGATCACAATACCACATCTAATTTCAATTTATTTGCCGCGTAATTTTTTTGTTTTTTTTTTGGCGCCGAAAAATTTCAATAGTATATTGCTATATTCTCAGAAGTCAAACTTATGCATTTATGAAAGAATACACCGTTCCTGGTGATACTAAGTCACTCTTTGTCATCCATTGCTGATCTATCGACTCCGCCTTCAAACCTTTTCTTATACAACATTAGGTAATTTTTCAGCGTGCCTGAGCCATGCGATATTGCAGTTCACTCGTGTGGCCGCCCAGCTCAACTAAATCTTCATATCGGCTGATTGCGTTACTAGCCTACAGTCTAATACCTTCATCGAATCCCATGTATAGGAAACGATTTCAACACGCGTGTTGAAATTCTGTAACTCTTATCTCGCCGCATGGGACTACTCTTTTCTTAGATAGCTTCTTTGTTCGTAATCCCATGTATAGGAAACGATGCCTAAATTCAGGTTTGATACTATTTATGTTATTACTGAATAATTCCTCATTTGAATAGACATAAGGGACACAGTTAGTTAACTAAGATAATACAATAGCCACTTCGTATCACATGGATTGAGAGCGTAGAACTCTCCTTCCCTCTATGCGCCAATGGTCGTGAACAACAACTACGAATTCCTTCTTATGTCCTTTGCTTCTTATCTCTACCCATAGAAGTTCGAATAATCAGATCTAAGGTCAGTCAAATTCGGCTCCTGTGGCAATGGCCTAATTATCTGTCACACGATGGAATTGCTTACTGTTAAACTCTGTTCAAAAGAATCCAGTAAGCTGCAAATGTATGAGGATCGTTCGTGAAATCCGATGTGATACACTTTTCTATCAATATAATCCGGAAGGATATTTGTAATATTACCATTTGGACTTAGTAAGAATACATTATTTAAATAGGACTGTTACCTATCTTTAGAACACATTCAGTTTGTTAGTACTTACGCTTAACTTGCTATCTTTCTGGATGCTGTCGTTGATTGGAACTCCAATCCTCTTTACTTAAAAAAAACATAAATAGGCATAAGCGAAGAAAGGAGTGATGGGAAGTGAAGACTACTATAAGAAATGGTACGAAAATGTACAGAAGTGGTTTGAAGACTCAAGTAAAGGCACTATGGTTAATGCAGCAGTGATTGACCAGTGGAACAAGCAGATGGAGCAGTTTAACAGCCAAACGAAGAACTCTTGGGATCAGCTTATAAAAATCCTGCAAGTGTCCTATGCTGATTCTACACAGAGGACAATAGAGACCAACTCGCAGGCAGGTCCAAATTTTAAGACAGTTGTGGGAATTGATGGAGATTTAAAGAATGACTTTCCCAGCCCTCCTCCAGATCCTAATAACGTGTACTGGATCCGTCACAATCAGCTGGTAGACGAGACTCTAGATTCTCAAAAGGAGATTATCGGCAAGGTAATTGAGGTTGTCGGAGCTACGATCCAAAAGATCGTTAATCCAATCAGTATCTCTGGTACCGATCTTACTGCTTTGATGAGCATCTTCAGAAAGCCTGGCCCTTAAATATGATAAATCCGCTTTAATCTAACATCAGTAGTATTCCAAGGCTAATCCTCATCTTGCTAATCGAGAAGAGATTCTAAGGGAACCCATCGTTAGTCTCATGCAAGTGCCAAACGACTACTGCCATGCCGATAGATCATGATAATTTAGACTTGTCCGAAGAATAGGACGTATGTTGCTGCTTATATAAGATAATTCCCTTGAGGTCGATGATGAGACAAGAAATCTTGATTGAAGGCAGTACTCTAGATTTGAGGTACCTCCAGTTATTAAGTCAGACAATGCAGTTTATGCCTTCTGGTTTTCGAATATTACCGGTAATGATGAAGTAAAGTTTAGATCATCCACTGATGGTGGCAAAACATTCACTGACAAATACAATTTTATCGATAGTGCTAATACAAGTTCAAGATATGGAATAATCCTACAACAATCAGCAAATGCAACAATCAAGAACATAATTAATTAACGCTCAGATTTTTCGCGATGATTAGAATTCTCAATATAATAGATGGCAGCGAATTAATTGTTTATTATCAAGACAGACCAAGAGCGTATTCTCTTCACCTATAACAGGAGAATTATTTCAGTCATCTTGTATTCTAATGACTATTATGCGTACAAAGATCTGAGTATGTGCGGTCTTCGGAAGACCGACATAGTATTTGTTCAACCCCTTGGCTTATAATTGGTTAGTCCTGGCTTCCTACTAGTCTGCTATTGATGGTCCCAGTCGGACCTTTTTCAGTTTCCGCTGACCCATCTTTTCTCACCTTTTGCAAGAGATGTGTTCTTTTAGTATCACTCCTATTGAAAAAAAGTGAACAAATGAATAAAAATCGAAATCCTTTTTTGTTGCAGATGTCTTTTGCTGCCTACGTTACTTTAAAAGAATCATACCTGTGCAAATACAATGATATGTAGGGGAAAAATTACTATCATTTAATTGCTTCTATATCCCCAGTCATTGAATTTCACTTTGCATTACCCTAACTCTCTGTGCCATTATCAGTACGGGAAATACGGATCTTTTTAACAAATGGTTTAGGATCGCAATACTTGATATAAGGGAAATCGAACGCATCACTAACGTCATGCCCAAATGGTTCTTCTCTGGGATCCTTGTGATGCTCAAAATACCACTCATGCAAGACTTGGTCATTTAGCCTCTTCAAAGGTATGGGTAATACTACACCACGAAGTTCCTTTTCTGCACCGCTGAATACGTGGGAACAAGATGTTACTCCGAAAAGGGGCCGCAATTCGTCCATGTAAATCGCTCCTCCTATTGGGTATTTCTTAATACAAGTCTTTCCTGCTAGCCCTTCTTCTCCTCCAAATGGATAGTAAGGATATGGAGAAGTTTTATAGTTGAATTCATATTCACTAAAATCTCTGTTGCTGAATTCTTTCATGCGTATTTCAGTCTTGTGAAATCTGCAAGACATACCCAAGCCTCGACTATACCCCGCATTAACAATTCCGATAGGGAATTCATTTGATAACGTGACGTAGATAAATATGGGTTCATAATCATACCTGTGATCAGCTATAGGGAGCAGCCCTAAGCAATTCTGCTCAAGCCAATAGACGTAATACTGTAAACATAGTGCTTTAAGAGGATGCTTATATTGTATTCGATAATAAATCCCTTCGGGTTTCGGATCAGCGTAATCTCCACCATAGATTATCGGTTTGTACATATCCGCTAGCTCGTCGCAAAAATGAGTCTCGATTGACGATATTTTGAACTGACTGTCATATTCTTCCAGAGCAAAATTTTGAGCCTTTCCTACCGTTAAGTCCATCAAGACATTGGTTGACAGTTTTTGCTTTTATATTAGATCCTTCAAAAAATAGAAAGCGTCTTACTAAACTTCTTCTTGGCACAATTCAATAAAGACGATAAATTTCTAGAAATTACTAATGTACCCGATTGTCCGAGAATGGAATAGACGGACACAAGCGAATGAATTCTATGACACATTTCGTCACCATTGCCTGGGCTTGAAACCTTTAAGCTAATGTGAGATCATACGATAACGTCATATTGCGACAATCTCTTCTAGTCGTTGAGAGAAGAAGGTCAAGTAGTCTCCATCTTTTACTCGACCTGAAGCATTTCTGGGTTTAAACCTGCGAACTCGATATTGATAGAGCTTTGATGATCAATAGAGAAAATGTGATGCTATTTTTGATAATAACGGGGGAATATTTTTCGGCGCCGAAAATTGGAGTACAGATGCATTACATCAGCTTTGTATTGTCCTGCAAGTTGAGTCATCTATATAGTACTAGTGTCCCTTGGACTACCATAAATCTTATGTATTCATGTCTGACACCAATCACACTGAATGGAAACTTTTGAATTGAAAGGAAAGCTTATTTCTAGAGAACAGGTTCCAGCTGTCGGCTTGCATGTAGAGGCGTTTGACAAGGATCCTGTTTTAAAACCTGACGATGACCTTGGAAAAACAAATACCGATTCTAATGGCTTTTTTGTTATGCGTTTCGATAAATCTAAATTTAATGATTTCTGGGAAACGCTCGATGGTACGCCTGATATATATCTTGTAGTAAGAGATGACAAGGAGAGACAGCTGCTTGAAACTGGGGAAGCCAAAACAAAGAGGGAAATAGAATATCACATAAGACTTGATCGGAATGTTCCAAATCCTGAAGCGGCCGATCCCTATTCGGGTAATGCTAGACGTATGTTAAATATGTTGGCTGAGGTAGGAGAGTTAATTGGTATCGAAAACAGAATTAATCTTGATTTATTGAATAATGGGGATCCTACCGGAGAGATCAAGAAGGATTTAAGTAATTTCATTAATGGATATGAGGATCGCCGAAATAATTTTGATCAATTCATTGCGATACTCACAAGCTTAACTGGTTTTTTGGCAGAAGAGTCACGGGTTGGAAACATAGGCTACGACGGAGCACAGGTGCCGAAACTTCCTAGAAGAGTACCGTATGATCAGGTCATCATATGGCCAAGGCAGGAGGAGTTCAAATGGGCATAATTTACGGAACCGAAAAACTGACCGATAGAAACGAGAAATATGAGGTCATCGAAAGTGATATTGTTAAAAGGGCAGATGTGTGTATCATAGGATCCGGAGCTGCAGGCGCAGTCCTAGCTAAGGAACTTGCTGAGACAGGACGAAGCGTGATTCTGATTGAAAAAGGTGGGTATTACGAGGGAAAAGATATGAATCAACGTGAATTAGATATGATGCCCCTTCTTTGGAAGAATGCAGGATTCAATTTTGCCGACAATCTAAGAATAGCTATCGCTCAGGGTTGCTGCCTAGGTGGTTCAACAATCATTAATGATGCCGTTTGTTTTGATACACCACAAAAGGTTCGAGACCAATGGAAAGACATGGGCGTAAACTTTACTGATGAGGAGTGGGGCTATCACACAGACCGAGTTAATAAGATTCTTCACGTAACAGAGGTGGCTGAGGGTGAACTAAATCGAAATAATTTAATGCTAAAAGTAGGAGCAGAGAAACTTGGGTTACGGAATCATAACAAGAACTTTAGAAACTGCGTCAATTGTATGCAGTGTGGTTTCTGTCATATCGGTTGTCACTATGAGACTAAACAGAATGTTCTTGTCACCTACATACATAGTGCCTTAAGTAAGCCTGACCCCGCAATGAAAATTTATTGCAACTGCAATATAGAAAAGATTATTTTTCGCAATGGCATTGTTGAAGGAGTTCAAGGTAGTTTTATTGATATAGATAGAACGAAATTATACCGAGTTAGAATCAATGCAAAGATATTCGTGTTAAGCGCAGGAGCTATCGCATCTTCCAAACTTCTTCTTCAAAATGGGATAGCACAGAATACTGCTGGTTTAGGTCTCTGTTTGCATCCCGGAGTTGAAGTAATAGGAGATTTTGATTATGAAATAAAGGGCAATCAAGGAATCCCAATGGCATACACAGTACATGATTTTGGCGTGACAAGGAATACGGAATTGACAAGAGAGGAATATAATGTCGATGATAATACTGACGAATTTTTGATTGAAAGTATCTTTTTGCCTTTATTTCAATTCTCTGTTGCTCTCTCAGCAGGAGGGATAGCTGAACACAGAAGGTTGATTCAAAGATTCAATAATTATGCGATGGCAGGAATAGTTGTACGCGATGACAACATTGGAAGAGTAGCATTAACTAGCACTGGGAGGGCGAGTGTGAGCTACGAGCCATCTCAAAAGGAGCTCAAGGCGATTGCAAAGGGCGTCGAAGTATTGGCAAAGATGTGGTTTGCACTTGGAGCAAGAAGAGTCATAAATTCTCACCGAGCGATGCCCATCATTGAGAAGGAAGAAGACATTCCAAGGCTACTTGAAAAGATACTTGGTGATCCGAAGAATCTTCTTTTAGGATCGGCACATCCTCAGTCGGGCAATAAGATTGGAAACACCCCATCAGATTCCGTGGTTGATTCTAACTGTAGAGTGCATGGGTTTAAGAATCTATTCGTTTGTGATGCCAGTGTTTTTCCCACATCAGTAGGCGTGAATCCACAGATTTCGGTCATGACGGTAGCGTCTATGGTTGCATCAAGAATAATCAAAGACTGGGATAATAGCTATTCAAATCTGCCATTAAGTGGGGGTCAAGGAAATACATGCTCTATAACGCAACCAATGTACTGTCCGAATATTGAGCTATCAGAATTTTTTGAATCTTCCAAGACAAGATTTGATACAAGCATGCTTGTAAATAGTCAAACTGATAAATTGGATGACAGTAATTGGAAACTTGATCCAGAAAGCCTAATGATTTACAATAACACCCACTGGAAGGGAATTTATTCGCGAGATAGTAACATTCAAAATACACTTCTTCTCTACTTTGGTGGATTCTGGAAGAGATTTACCAAGGGTGATACGTCAGATATTGCTGGAACAACCCATCCATTTGAGTCTCCAGTATTTGCTAAGAATAGACCCACCGAGAAAGAACTTGAGGGATTTGGAAAGGTTATTCTGCTCGAGTACGAAGACTTTCCTTTTAACCAGTTCTATGATGTACTGAAAATAGTCGATGAGAATACAGTGTTGGGCAAGGCATTTTTGGGTACTCCTAGACCGGGTAGAGAAATCCTGACCTTTTCAATGTCAAGAAAGTACCCATTTGAGTTCATGACTGAGGAAGATCACGAATTACTATACAGTAAGATGAAGAAGCCATCTTTAGAATCCATGGTAGGCATTTGGACTGGCAGGCTCATTTCGGATTCTATGTGGAGCGACACTGTGTTTTGGTTTAGATACTACTTCGATTATGACGACAAAGGTGGCAAAATATTGAAGAATGATTATGTATTTGGGAATGCACTAGCTGGATCCGCTGTAGTCACTGATAAAGAGGATCATCTAGAAATGCGAGATCTCACTGGTGACTTTTTTCATGATGAGATTAGACGCGTCAATGATGATATTCTGGTGGGCAAGTATTATTCGAAGGAGAGTTTCATTACTCGTTGGTTACCTCAGGGTCCAAGCTTTTTACATGTCGATAAGTCGAGGGGCAGTGTGTATCTCCCTTACGTCCTAAAAAGAATTGGAGACGAATCTGCGTACAGAAACCGAGTAGGATAAATTATTTTTTTATCATCCTATCAGACAGTGATAGTGTATTCAATTTTCCTGGCATTGAATCTATTGACATTTAAAAATTTCTTGAAGACACTATTTAGTCGCGGACAATCCATTGCCTATGCTGACGTCAGTGTGATAAAGACTGTTTTGAATTCCCTATGAATACTAATAGGTAGAATTTTTCTCTTGGAGATACACCATTCTAACTCGAACCAAAAGAGAGAATCGGGTTAAAAGAATCATGTTGCTCGCAATACACTGTTGAACCAGAAAGTCGATAGAGTAGGGATTACCAAAGCAAAGAAACGGAGTTACACTCAAGAGGTCAAGACAAAACAACTAAGATCTTGTATGATAACTGCTAAAACACGACCGGTCTTGTCGATCATTTTTGAATATAATAAAAAATGGGTGAGTGGTTGCTTGCACATTCATAGACGAGAAATATCTTTTTTGAAATTTCTAACAGAATTTGTATTGCAGGTAAGTCGTGACACAAATAAATTATCTATGTTTATCCACACTTTTGTTAGGTGGAGTTTGTGCTTTGGTCATTACGTGATTGTTCGGATCTTTTCTCCAAATTTGTTTAGCTCCGCAGCCTTTTGATAATCACCATCTAATTTAGAATATATTTATATTATCGTGACAGTTATGGATCTAGATTACATTGTACATTTTTGAGATTATAGTTTTGGTATTATCGGTGCTAAGTATTGTTCCACCAAATCTCGACGTGCTGGGTCAGACTATGGTTAAGCAAGCGGATGTTGCTAACACGAGTAATATGGCGGCCGTGCCAAGATCCGCAACTAATGTAATACTTAATTCCGTGGTTCCGGCTTCTGCAAACGGGAACGCTAACATAACAATCCCGTTATCTTCCTTCGTGAATAGCTCCTATAGCGACAATGAATTCATGGTCCGTGTTATCGATAAGCCAAATCATGGAAAGGCCTTTGTTCCTCTTGAGAATGTTTCTTTGCAAGATCTGATAGTAATGTACTCACCTACTACTCCTTCATCTTCTCTAAATGATTCTCTGACCTTTAGTATCAGTACTTCAGAAAATGGTCCCATCACTGAAGTGGGCAGAGTGTTAGTAGACCTGACACCAACTTCGCGTTTACTTTTGCATCCTTGGATGGCCGTAGGAATATCAGGAATAGTAGTATTCTTGATTACGTTTATTATAGCGCGTCTTATCTCAAGAGTGAGGACTCATTCCGGCAAGAAAGAGGAAATCTTGACGCCTCAAGATGCAGTAGACGAAAACTGCGATCCTAAATCGACTGTACAGTCGCTGAAATCATATCACGGAAGCTTTTGGGATATTCTTCGCGAAGGCGATTACTATCCCAGTCTAGGGAGGTTCCAACTTTTTGTTTGGACGATAGTGATTGCATTTGTATTTCTATCATTGTATATAATTAGAATATCGGGTGGAGAAACTGATTGGATGGCTTCGCTTTCACCTGAAACACTTGGTTTCCTAGGAATCAGTATTACAACTTCTACTGCGGGTAATGCAATATCTAGATTAAAATATGATAGGTCCCTTTCCAAGAGTTTGCCGTTGCTGTCGTCAAACGTGCCTGGATTCGCTACTATGCTAATGGAAAATAGTAAACCTGTATTGTACAGATATCAGCTTTTTATATGGACGTTTATTGGTGTCGGGGTTTACCTTTTTGTTTCTTTGGTGAATATTAATGACTTATCTAATAGCATAACAAGCAATCTGGGAATTACCGATCTTCAGATATTAAGAAATTTGACGATAGCTAATATAGAACCCACTGTTGTAGCTTTAACAGGATTGAGCCAAGCTGGCTACCTCGCTGGGAAATTTACTTCAAGAACCTCTGTCAGGATCTCTTCCGTGTTTGTCAGTAAAACCGGCCGTTCGATTACACTGTTCGGGGACAATTTTGGCGACACAGAGGGAATTGGGAAAGGGATAGTGCTAATTGATGATGAGAAAATGTCTGAACAACCAGAAAATAGTCTAATATGGAAAGACAACAGAATCGATATAAAAATACCCGATAACGTTGAGCTCAGGAAAAAATCGAGAATTAAGGTGGTAACCTATGATGGGATTCAGGCTATCTCAATTTACTGCGGGGCAATTGAGATACTTGCACAGACCCCTGCAACCACAGCAGAAAAAACACCACAGTCCAAGCAACAGATCCCTGCAACCACAGCAGAAAAAACACCACAGTCCAAGCAACAGACCCCTGCAACCACAGCAGAAAAAACACCACAGTCCAAGCAACAGACCCCTGCAACCACAGCAGAAAAAACACCACAGTCCAAGCAACAGACCCCTG
>JAATVS010000700.1 GCA_014523695.1 Nitrososphaerales archaeon TH5895 | reverse complement strand
TCGAATTGGCAGAGGCATGTCTTTCGCTGCAACTATTTCAGAAAAGGCTAGAATGGCCGTAAATGACACGAAGACAGTATTTTTTTTAAGAAATGTTTCGACATATCTTAAATCAGGTAACATTTCGAGTATTCAACGCGAGTAATAACCCATCATAATTTTATATTGTTATCAGAATGTGACGATTATTTCTAGAATGGCCCACAAATCTATCATAATCCCTTCATATTTATTCTACTTCTATAGAAATATTTGTACCACAAAAGAATAATCTAACGGAAATTGTTGCTTATACCCTAGTTTGACTGGGTGATAATACAATTATGAGAGAACAAATCAAGTCAATAAATGGTTAGGGAAAGGTTTAATCAATCCTCAACACTATAATTGTATATGCTAGGATTATGTATGGTATTAGTCTTAGGTTTTGGACTAGGATTACTTTTAGTGAGCTCGATCGACATTTCTGCCCAACTAGATAAGGAGACACCCACTGGAAATTTAACAGAGGATGTGGACATCTCAATAACCCCAGGAGAAGAACTCCCTGCTAATGGAACTGTGAGCGTTAGTACAGAAGGAGCAACCGATATGGATATTAACGAGTTTCCTCCAGCGGGAGTCACCGTCATTATTCAAAATGATAAAGTAGTTGTGACGAATAATCCCGTTGCGTATCAATAGTATTCACGTCAACCTATCTGCGATCTGAGTCCATCTCGTAGGCAAATTAAACCTTCCAACAAATCAAAGGATGACATCATTTCATTTTTTAGATGTTTAGCATTCTACTTATCTTGAGGCAGTATACTCTAAGGGCATGACTCCAAACCTAAAAGAAATAATTTGATACAAAAAATGGTTGTCTAAGTGTAAGCTATTGGTGTATCATTAAATTGCCAGACACATTTATGACATGAATTGATATGGAATAATCCCATAGTATTGATATTAGAGACCACTATTATCGATATCTTTTATGAGACCTTCTCTTGGATGGGTAATCCTGAGTAACCCATATTCAAGGTTCACAATAGACAAATGACACAAATTAACACTTGTGAAAAGAGACGGAATATAGAAGTCTTATCAAGAATATAGAATTTTACCAAGGTATTATCCCAAAAAAGGTATTCATGTATTCTATATGATCGTTATAGGAATCTATAGTCTACGGTAATTATATGGTATATGGATTAATATTTAACATCAGTGAGTCAAATTAAATGGAAACCAAAATAGGTTTTAAATTAATGATTGCCGCGGTACTTGTGATAGTATCAACAATACCAGTAAGTTCTTCTAGCAATCTAGTAGCTCAGAGTCCAGCAACTCTCAATGGAGCGGGTGCAACATTCCCATTCCCACTAATAGATACTTGGAGAGTTGAATACCAGGCAGTTGATCCAGGAGTGAATATTAACTATCAATCAATTGGAAGTGGAGGAGGGGTCAAACAGTTCACAGAAAAGACGGTTGACTTCGGCGCAACTGACGCTCCGCTAACTCCAGAAGAAGAAACGAACGCGCCAGGTGCAGTACATATCCCAGAAACTATAGGCTCTGTAGTAGCTGCATACAATCTTCCAGGAGTGCCAGACAAAGGCTTAAAGTTAACAGGTCCAGTCTTAGCCGACATATACTTAGGAAAGATAACTAAATGGAACGATCCTCGGATTGTTGAACTGAATCCCGAATTATCGCTACCGGATGCAGACATAATTACGGTACATAGATCAGATGGTTCAGGAACAACTTTCGTGTGGACAGATTATTTATCGGCTGTCAGTCCGGAATGGAGTGACCAAGTAGGCAAAGGGAAATCAGTTCAATGGCCTACTGGCTTAGGTGCGCCAGGAAACGAAGGTGTTGCAAACGGAATTAAAGGGAGTGAGAACTCTATCGGTTATGTAGAACTTGCGTATGCGTTGACGACGGGAATGCCATTTGCATTTGTTCAAAATCAGGCTGGTAATTTCGTAGAACCAACATTGGCTTCAACGGAAGCCGCTGTAGCCGCATCAGCTGGGAATCTACCAGCCGGAGATGCATCATGGAATAATGTCACATTGGTAAATGCTCAAGGCGCTGATTCTTACCCAATTGCGAGCTTCTCATATCTACTATTATACAAGGAATTGGCTGATAACCCAACTATGACAGAAGCTAAAGCTAAAGCTCTCACGGACTTTGTCAACTGGGCAATAACTGACGGACAGCAATTTTCTCCGGAATTAGAATATGTGCCTCTGCCCGACCAAGTAGTTAAACTGAATCAAGACACTCTTAGCCAGATTACCTTCAAAGGAAATTCCATAGCGAATTCAACACAAGGATGACAAAATGGGGACCATAATTAACTAAGGCCAGAACCTGTCCAAATTCATTTATTTCCTTTTTGATTGCAGTGACTTAATAATATCTGATTTTTTTCTGTAATATGAGAATCTAAAATAACAAGACTTATCATTTTGGAAGCTCTTTTCCCGGGACTTAGTCGGCACTAATGGTCCTAACGATCGTAAATCAACAACAAACATAGTTCCAAATTTTCTAAATCCTTTTTATTCAAGCTATTATCAAATAAACCATTATTCGACTTGGCAGAACAAATAAAACGACCGATCGGCGTCACGATAATTGCCATTCTGACTATTATTAGCGGGATAATTCTGACCTTTGGAGGGATTTCGTTACTAGCATTTGGTGCGTTCTTTACTTCAGTCCCTATTGATGTTTTCATTTCAGAGCAAATGCAACAACAACAACAACAACAGCAACTTCAGCTACAAGAACAACAAGACCAACAAGAATTGCAGAGTGCAGCAGAATTACAGGCTCTGGCCCAATTCCTTGGTGGCGTGGGGATAGCAATAGGAGCAATTGTACTTGCAGTTGGGGTTGGATATTTGATTGTGTCTTATGGCTTATTAAAAGGAAAGGGATGGGCTTGGATTATAACGGTTATATTAACAATTATTGCAATCGCG
>JAATVS010000133.1 GCA_014523695.1 Nitrososphaerales archaeon TH5895 | reverse complement strand
CCCAGATTGAATGTTGATTTGGTTTAGCTCACTTTCGTCCCCTTTAAGGGTGTGCTCAACCTTGTGCTAGATATACACTGCCTTAGAGGGAAACTCGATCAAGGATTATAAGATATATGTAACTCGAATGCGATTGTAAGCCATTAATGAGTTCAGACCTCTCTGGTAAGAAAGCCATTCTTCTCGTTGCGGCCGCTATAGTTGGAATTTTCTTTGTTCTTCAGGCACTATTCGGGTTTCCAATTTTTAAGCCCAAATCGGATATTGTTGACAATAGCGCCGTCGTAATTATTAAGGATCAAAGTGACGGATCGTGCATCGTGGAAGCATCAGACAAGATACCAAGATCTATATCGCAATGCCCTTACGAAAAAGATGATGTGATAACAATTACTTATACTGAGGGAACTGATCAAATCAAAAATCATAAACCATGAGAATAATTTTAGGATTATCATGGAACTGGTTCAAAAATACTATAACAATAAAAGGAGAGGGAGATGATGCATTCAGACTGTCTTCCAGTTCTGGCTGTAGATATCCTTTAGAGAAGATAAATATGATTTAACAGAGATTCCAATTCCACTTAACCCCTATAATCCTTTGTTGGAATCCAAATAGCAGTATGCATAGGGCCAATTTAACAATCATAACAATACCAGTGCTGTTGCTTGCTGCTACGGTCGCGATTTCTGTCATGGTATCAGATGACGCATTTGCAAGAGAGAGATATTCGGGCGACAGTACAAGTCAAGCAGCAGCAGTTAGCAATGAGTGCTTAAACCCTATACTTGATTCTAACACTATCGATAATGTAGTTGGTGTGGGCAACTGCGGTGGCACGGTGTCACAGCAAGAAGAATCAGGTCAGGCTTCGGCACCTATAACCCACCAAACTGCAAACCCGACAATCGAAGTGCAACGGTCACAACCACCACCAGATACAGAAAGTCCACCAGAAACATGTGAGGATTGCTTTAATATGCTTACCGATGCTCAGCAATCGGCATTCGAGGCCGCACTTTCCAGTACTACTTTCCCCGCCCCCCCATTCTCGGGTTCAGGAACGGTAACCACAATCGAGGAACTGTGTGAGCAATGGAAAGAATTCTCCAACAGTCAAAGAGTCTTTTTAGTAGAAGATCTCGGCGAGGTTTTCGTCGAAGCAGAAATCCCTGGAGCCACTCAAGCGAGCATAATAAGTTGCCTGCTTCATTCAGTAGGTTAATTACACATCGCATTCAGGGATAGTCACAGCAGGGTATTAACTCCACAGGAATCATCAGAAATAATTAATGTTATACGGAGTAGGGTAGATCAGGTTCATAAGGCCATAATAGGTGTTACAAACTAGTTTACTAATCAGAAAGTAACAAACTCTCCCTCGTGATATCGCTTGCGATATTATGTTATTAAAGGCTCATGATGTTAACATGAAGCATTTAATGCAAGATAACTCACAAACAATAAGTATTCATTTCATGAATAATAACAAAATACAATGGTAGATCGCTATGTAACAATAAAAGGTTCCAATATAAGGTACAAAGAATTTGGAGAAAGTAGGGGATCCTCTGAACATCTTTTGTTTCTTCACGGTCTTGGTTCTTCATCGGACAGATGGATAGATATCCCTGAAGCATTTTCAAGGCATTGTCACACAATAGCCGTTGATTTAATTGGATTCGGTGGAAGCGACGCGCCGGTCCTCAATTATACAATAAAAACTTTCAGGGAATTTGTTTTGGATTTCATGCGTTCCATTCAAATTGACGATGGCAAGACAACCGTAATAGGCCACTCTCTTGGTGGATACATCGCAGCAGAAATAGCTATTGAAAATAGGAGTATGATAAACAGGTTAGTGTTAGTAGACTCATCAGGAATGCTTGATGGACCTACCCCTTTACTAGAGAAGTATCTTGATGCAGCTATCAGTGCGTCCCACGAAAAAGTAAAAAAAGTATTTGAACAATTAGTTGCTCAGTCTTGGAGGGTCATTCCAGTACTGATTGACGTTTTTATAGATAGGATCAATAGACCAGGAGCAAAACAGGCCTTCGAATCAGCGTTTTTTAATAGTACCGGCACACAAATCGGCTTACATAGGCTAAAAAAAATTCAGGATGTGCCCACTCTAATCATATGGGGCAAAAGTGACAATTTGATACCAGTTGAACATTCAAAATTGTTTGAAGAGACGATTAGCAATACTTCACTTGAAATCGTAGAAGATGCTGGACATGCCCCATTTGTTGAGAAACCCGCTATTGTTAGTGAAATCTTGCATGAATTCTTTAGATTATGAGTGATTCCTAACTTGTCAGGCAAATACATATTGATATCTGCTTTTCCACACGATCCTATAGTCCCTAGAGGCGGCGCTAAAGATCTTTTTAATCTACTACAGAAAGCTGGATCAAATGTTTAATTACAATGGCTTAATAGTGGACATGAAATAACCCAGAGAAGTAAGCGCTGCCAGAGAATGGCTCTGCATCTTTCACTACATGAATTCCTAGCCTAAGAATTTGGTAATTGGACTGCCCAGCCAAGATACCCAACCACCACATATCAAATAGCATTGAATAATTAATATACACGATTAATATTGCTTATGTGATGAAATAATAATACAACATTATATACTCATCGGCAAGAAATCTCCATAACTTTGTCTGTTACTAATTAGAGTATAATCAAGCCTTGGAAGTGAGGGTGAATAAATATAACTGGAGATTTGTGAAATGGTTTCAATAAATTCGTTGTGTATACCATTGGGACAATCATGATTGTAATACCTATCCTATCTTTTGAAATTCCGTCAGGATGACGCCATTACTCTTCAGCTCGTAACCATTGAATTCTAGAATGGAAGATGCCAAATCGGATCCCATTTTGATGCATCCTCCTCAAATGGCAATTTATCTTTCGAAACAGCTCTCATCATGTTCATCTCTTCACGACTATTTCGCGTCTTTTGCTTGCCCATGATAGGGACGAAAGGATAGAATTTGTCAAGTTCATAATCATAATTCAGGTAATAAGGCTGATGTTCGCTTCCTTTCTTACCAAATTCAAAAACAGCACATTTTAACTGGATAACTAATCCTTTTTGCTCTAAAATTTCACTTATTACAGTTATGCATGCTACACTGTCTTCTATTGTTTTCACGTCAATCACTAACCAGAGGAGGTCATGGTACTCGTCAATATTAACGCCATATGACAGCTTCAAGTCAGTTTTCTTGCTCGCATCTAGCAGATTTTCAATAGATTGTTTGAGATCATTGAAGTTTACATCAGGATCGACCTTCTTAATACATATACCACATCGTCCAGTTGAGATCAAATTGAGTCTTGTTTCTAGACTAATGTATGCTGACGATAACGTAAATATCGCATCTGAATCAGAATTTGATTTCCTACTATCACCAATATTATCTATGAATCTTTTAAAAAATATCAATTAGTGTTCCTCCTCTCATTGTTTATTAAATAAGCATATATGTACAGCGATAATGTGATGGTTTTGCAATTCGTTCATGTTTGGTGCAAAAAAAGGCTGTATTAGAGCTTTGTGTAACCTCCATACCAATATTATGCTCTATAATTCTGCTACTACTGTTATGATTGCCCTGTAATATTGTGCTGGGGTGAACTCAGGGGTCTTTCTTCCAATACTACATCCAAATCTATTAGACTTCCATTTCTAAATACATTTAGAACTACATTATCGCCTGGAGATTTATTTCCCTCTATGTAGGATACCAACTGTTCAAATTCTCTAATCTTATCTCCATCAACTGCGACGATTACATCTCCTCCATGCTTTCTGCCATATTGATCGATTGTAGTCCCGTTCAACCCAGCTTTGTCAGCGGGACCCGCTTGTACTATCGTATTCACAGAAACTCCCTTCAGATTTTGTGTTATGTTTGCAATACTAGCTGCCAAATCTGAAGTGAGTGTGGCTCCAGTAAATCCTAGATATGGATGGGTATAGTTTCCTTCATCGATCAGAGCTGGAACTATTTTTTGTACAAGGTTGGATGGTATAGCAAAATTCACTCCTCCCGGAAAACCTCCAAAAGTAACTCCAAGTACCCTACCCTTTGTGTCCAATAACGGTCCGCCAGAATTTCCTGGGTTTACAGCAGCATCTGTTTGAATTACATCAGGAATCGAGAAGCCAATATTAGGGGCCGGAACTAATCTGCCTACTTGACTTACAATGCCTGTTGTCATAGTTCCAGCTAGTCCATAAGGATTTCCGATAGCGATCACTAGATCACCGACTTGTAAAGCTGACGAGTTGGCAAGTTGAAGTGCATTAAGGTGTTCTTCTGGCCCCAAAGTATTATTTTCTGTTTCTATAATTTTAAGAACTGCCAAGTCAACATATGGATCTACTGCTGTGACGTTGGCTCTAGATCTATCTCCATTTGTAAATGTCACGTCTACTACCTTGGCATTTGCAACTACATGATTATTGGTGATAATGTGTCCCTCCTGATCGAATACAAAACCAGATCCCAATGCTGTTCTATTCTCCTGTGTAGGATCTGCAGCGATACTTGTTTGAGGGACTGATCTAGTTATTTGTACAACGGATCCTTGCGTCTGTTTGAATACGTCATTGAAAGCGCTGCTGTTAGGCGTTATTAAGGGAAGAACCGATGAAGAAGCGTTTGCCCGCCGTAAATCAGAATCGTAACCATTTTGCAACCATTGTTGCGGCTGAAGTGGTTGCGTATAGGCGATAGAATCGATCAATCCTGGCGATAGATGAATTAGCAAGAAAGCCAGCGACAATGACGCTGCAAACAAAAAAATTGTTGACTTACATTTGGTAATGGCCGTACCGTTTTCATTAAAACTCATCTTGTTCGTTTCTCTATTATTTTCATTATTATTGTAATTTTGCATTTTTCTTATCTCTTCATTGAATAAAGGATTTGACTATTGTGTGTTTTGGCAATCTTTGTCTCAACCTAATGTATCCCCTCATTACAAGAAGGGCATATAGAGGTCTGAGTAACGCAAAATACCAACCAATAGAAGTAACCGAATCACCATTACCAACGATCTTGTAGTTTCAGAGAAAGATGATGACATGTATCGAGGTCCGTATATCAATAGAAGCCTTCAGTAAATTTACAGGTGCACAATGGGTCAACATGTATTGCAGCCACCGATCATTTAAATTTACATCCTTTCTAGATTCGTAGCACTTTTGTTGAGTGGTATCCCGGAATCACAATGTTTTATGCTCTTACATCACTCCATATTTTGCCTTTACTAATCACCTAAAAAGGGAATTAATATATATTACGAGGGACATAAAAATGACTGGCTAACACGAGTTAGTAATAGGGATGAGTGAAAAATGGATCTAGATAAAAATAAGGAACTATCTAACAGCGTTCATAGCATGGATAATAATATATTTCCAGAAGCACGAAAAGCAGGAAGGCAAAAACGGGAGATAAGAGAAACTGACAAGACCGCAACAGGGGCAGACAATATGAGGCTAGGGACCGTGCCTGACTCCTTCCAATTGTTCTCCATATTATCCGATAGAGGATCTGTTAATCTCTTAAAAGCGGCAT
>JAATVS010000699.1 GCA_014523695.1 Nitrososphaerales archaeon TH5895 | reverse complement strand
TCTCTGCACCCTTTAATGACTCGCTGTTCCCAAAAATAGTATAAGTAGTATCAAAAGCACCTAAGAATTCGGTCTCATTATTCACTATATTATAAGTTGTCATAGAATCTTTAACTATTTGAACAACATTGGCTTCCAATTGATCTGTAGTTTGGCCAGAGCCCAATGCCATATTCATTCGCGCAGAGTCATTTAGTGACAAGAACGAAGTAGGCACCATAAAGGATAGTATTACAACAAAAACAATAATTGCTTTCAGGTGCGGTTTCCGGATTTCATTTGGCAGGTCAGCTGTCATGGGCTGTCTCATTTTCTAGTATTAAGAGAGTATAAAAGCATATTTATTTCATTCAGAACTTCGACCATGATTGATTACGGTTTTTAAATAGCTTGTCCAATAGTCAATCTAATGAAATGCCAACTCAATGGGAATCAAATTGACTTTTCTTGTTCTTGTTCTTTGATCAAAAGCATGTGGTTAATTTCCATACGATTTGTCACAGGGCCACCTACCGTGTGATGATCCCGCCAAATTATAATACAAACTGACAGGAAGTTTATAGATACTTGGATCTGTCATTGATAGGCTATATCGTCATTTCGCACGCGTAACGGGTAGGTCCACGTTACTTGATATCATTATTTTTCTTTTGCACCATGCTATTGCATTTGATTTTGTCCCCTCTTCAGTCAAAATCAGAACAGAATATATTGCCTATCTCCAACAAGGAACATTGTTACAGTTGAGATGTAAATATAATTATGAAACAGTTCTTGAATTCAAGACCTTAATCGTGTTGCTGTCGATGGTCCTCATAGCGGTTCCTGGCTTCAAACTTATCTCCGGAGACGCAATAGGACAAACTGAAAGAACAAAACCTGAAGAATTAAACGCTACATCTCTCCCCAATAAAGTAAAGATTACCATTAACAATGTCATTCTGCAAGCGGATGTGGCACTTTCGTCTGAAGAACAGACGAAAGGTCTTTCAATAAAGGGTAGTCTCAAATCTAATGAAGGAATGATATTCCCGTACGAGTCTCCACGGACTCTAAGCTTCTGGATGAAAGATATGAAATTTCCCATAGATATCCTCTGGCTGGATTCTGACAAAAAAGTAGTTCATATCGAAGAGAATCTTCAACCGTGCAGCCCATTACTACCTTGTCCATCATATACCCCAGACGTTCAGGCACAATATGTTCTAGAGACGGTTGCAGGTTTCTCATCCTCAAATGGAATTACTACGGGTACACCTGTTGAATTCAATCTGTCAACATAGGACATTATTCTGCTAGGACTTATTTTGCAGTAGACGTCGAATCTAGTATGCAAATCCAAGTACTCGTCTGTGGAATTTATATCAATATAATTGTGAATCAAATGTAAAACAAGTACACAGTTCTAAGTTTTGTGCAGCGCACTAAAAGGAAACATGGACTAGATTCTTTTAAAAAAGTATCTGGGGAGCTTTTTGACTAACGTGTCAAGTCAGCTTTATCTAATCTGTTGCCGCCGCCGCTGCAGCTGATCCGCCTGAAGCTGCACTTGCTGCTGATGAAGATCCTGCTGCCGCTGCCGCTGCCGCTGATCCTCCGTCATCTCCATCATCATCGTCATCGTCGCAACCAGAAGCAGCTGCAGCCGCCGCACTATCATCTGCTGCCGCTGCCGCTGATCCGCAGTCATCATCATCGTCGTCACCACCTGCGAAGACATGTTGCGGATCCAACACTAAACTAGGAATTGCTAGACCCAATGCCAACAAAGCTACTAATGTTATAGATAACTTTGACTTCATTCTAGTACAGTCAGATTATGCATAACATTTAAAGTTATAGAAAGTTTTTCTCGTAATTTTGTAGCTTTGTTACCAAAGATATCTGTCTTTTTTCTAAATATGCTAGTTTGATAGGTTGCCCTAACCCAGGATCCGAATAGTATAAGAAGCTTTTAATATAAAAAATGACAGCTTAATTAGAGCCTTATCATATTGTAGATACTTAATTCAATTCTGTAAAATAGTATCTTAATATTAATATTCCATAATGAAAATCTAGATTACAGGATTGGAATAGTGCTGCGGAAGAATTTGGTAGTAGTGATGTTGGTGATATGTACGCTAAGCTTTGTCGTGTTTACAATGACAAACTTTAACGCATTTGCGCAGAATAATTGCTCAGCTCAGGATAATGCTGCTTGTGCACAGTCAGATCTGTCTCTCCCCGTCCCTTCAGAAAATGAAATCGTACCGCCGGGCGTACAACAACAACCACCAGAAAACTCACAAGATAATGAAGAGGACCTTGGCGGCCAAGATGATAAATCTGAAGATAATGGTAACAATGATGACGGAAATACCTTCCTTCTGCCATTCCCATGACGATAAGAATCGTAATGTGGTTTGAAGATTCTCAGACCTGTTCCAGTGCCCCCGTTGAATGGTTGATAGCACATTTTTTTGCTAATTTCGAATGTTTGAAGTGAGTTATGAAGAGTATGATAAACCAATACATTCCTCTAGGTTGAGGGGTTTGTCATGTCATCATACCACAATGTATCAGCCAAAACGTAAGACATCTCCAGGAATAAAAATAAAACAGCAATTCAGCCAGGACTACGTTGTTAGTCTGACTGTTTACTATGAGAGAGAACACGAATCATCATTTGAAATCAATTGATACTCTAGTGGTCAGACTCATTAAGGTTCTCTGAAATCTGATTTCTAATTATATAACACTGAATATGCCAAAGATGAAAAAAGGCACACGTCTGTACGGTGCAGGGTATTTTACCATTGTCAGGGTATTGAGATTAGTCGCGGCTTTATCATTAATCAAATGCTCTAAGCATACAAAATTGAAGCATCCCAATGCGAACATATTTTGTGATCAATTGGGGGAGAAGGCTCACGTCTCACTGACATGATCAGCATCAATACCCCAACTCCATTTCCTTCTGGGAGTAATTTTTAATGAATAGACAGTTTCAAAATAGCCATATTTTTCCAAGGAAGCCCCCCGTCGTTTGGTGATCTCTGCATCACCGTAAACTCTAATCCCTCGAGGCTGCCAAGGTTTAATACTTATTAGATCATCGATTACCAGTGCTACTAAACTATTTCTGAGAACGTTCTTGTACTTGGTAGATTTAGGCATATTGAATCCACCGATGTAAAAATATTCGCCATCAAAGTAATAACCCACAGGTACAACATCAGGTTGGACAGTTATCGATGTATTATCTTCTGATCGATAATCAGACCCTGCCCGAACTTCAGCAGCTGTTGCAATACGTGCGACAGGTTGAGACTTGATATACTCAACCTCTTTCCCCGAAAATATCAATTTTATCATCGGATTCTCCTTATCGCTAACCAACTGTTGGCCAGTAAGTTAATTAATCGTTTGTCATGCGAGAATCAGCTCTTTTCACTGTTACCTAATTGGTAAAAAAATCTCATTCGCCAAGTGATTTTTAAAGAGGAAGAGAACTAGAGTCCGATTCTTCAACACAATTCACAGACTACGGGTTAAATAGTATTCTAAAGATGTGCAAGAAAATCATTTAGCTGGGGTGGTCATCAACGGGGCAACTTAAAATCAAGTTTGCAGTCGAACTTCTGACTAATTTGACTGTCGTGGCAATAGCCGACCCGGTATTTCTTCAAACAAATCACACATTAATCGCCAATTTGTTACTTAACCTTCCTTCCTGGACCTACCAACAGATGCTTAGCATTTCTTTTACGTTTACTAGTAATCCTTCGAATAATGCGCTAATCATGTATGCTTATTTGGAATCAGTAACTGTCTTTTTTTTGCATTTTCGAAGCAGCTGGTGGTACCAGAATTGTGGCGGTATCTACAAAGTTGGATTGGACCTTTGTTTTGAACTTCATTAGACGGGGCTTAAGTCTTAAACGTTGTCTACAACATGGACACCATAGTCCTGACCAGTTCACAAAAATCTCACAAATCTGACACCGCTTCTGACCACTCACGTATCTTCCCACACCATACCGTTTTTGAGCCCTGTACCTTGTGCACAGCCCCTTACAAGCCATATCTATCCAGATTGTACCATTCATTAATAACTAGATATATGAAGGTTAAGATGTAGCAGCCCATTTGAATTTCAAGATTGGTTTTGATGTTCTATCAATCTGCATGAAACGAAATCAGCGTCTGTGTAGTCCAAGACTCGGCGTATCATTAGTCTAACCATTCTTCTTCCTGCTCCTAACATAATCAAAGATGTAGGTAGAAAATCCTCCTACAAATCCTGCCGCTATTAGGGATACCAAAAGACCATAGGAGCTCCAGAAATCCTTTATCATTTCAGGGGTTGAAGGAGGCTCTAATACCGAAAAAGTCAGATTAACAAATCTGGTAACGAAATTCTCAGTAGGAACAGAAAGATTCATCCCCGGTAGGTTGATGAATTCTGAAGGAAATAAGGTCCCAGTCGATATGTTTACTAACACTGGGACAGTGTGAAGCCCCAGATTTGCTCCCTCTGGAGCTCTTAATCTAAATGAAGCAGGTTGGTTAACAGAAGAAGTCGTGTTATCAGTTTCAGGGGGAATTTCTTGAATTTCAACATGTGAAGTTTCTTCTTCCGGTAAAAAAGAAATAGAATTAGGGAGACTG
The DNA here is from genome assembly GCA_014523695.1 of Nitrososphaerales archaeon TH5895. Lineage (GTDB taxonomy): Archaea > Thermoproteota > Nitrososphaeria > Nitrososphaerales > Nitrososphaeraceae > TH5896. The sequence continues at coordinate 5,921 of JAATVS010000699.1, read as the reverse complement.
CCAGAACTGGACTCAAGTTGTAACCCCACCTCTATCTCTTCGCCACGCACAATTTCTATTGGAGATGGTGTGGTCAAAAATGAATACGTGGGAGGAGGGATGTCAATCCAACTGCTCAGATCTACCACTATCTTGGATATGCCATCGTCAGCTGTTTTATTGGTAAGAGGCGAAGTCGATCTATAATCATAGTCATCAACATCCTCGTAGATTGGGTTGTGTCGGTCTCCGTAAATCACAAGAGCATAATATAAAACCTTAAACCGAGCAGGTGATGTAATTGAATCTAGCTCCAGTGGAATCAAAACGTGAGTTTGGTTCTCGTCAAAAAATCCAGTAAAATTACCTTGCAACGCTAATGTGCGAGAATGCTGTGGTGATGAATATTCCACGAGAAGGCTACTCCAGTTTCCAACCGTTGAATTCCATTGAATTTCTCGTTGGAAGTCAACACCATATTTTCCTGTATTTCTGTTATTATCTGAATCCACCAATACCCCATAAACTATAGCCTTGGCCCCTAATATCGATGGATTTGACATCACCTTTCCTCCGAGCCAAAGGGTCGCATTAAGAATTTTTCCTTTGGCGTTAGAGTACGTTACTTTCTGAATGTCGGTGGAGTTGTCATAAAAAGCGGCATAGTCAGCACTCCCCTGAATATATTCATCAAGTGATGTGAGGTTGGAACCAATCTTAGAAACTTGGATTCCATCTCGGTCGCCAGTGTTTACTTCTTGCCGGGAAAACAGAGGCATCTCAGGAGAGGGAGACATCTCAGCCGATGAAGGAGTTAAAAAAGGAGGTGCCGAGGCAATACTGGAACCTTCTTGAGCGTAGAGGAGGTTATTCATAACCTCATAATCACTCTGTATGTAGCAGCTTATCAGGATGCCTAGCAGTGGCAATAACATGACTCGGACCATTTTTGGGCCATAATATCGTCCCATTCGCAATTACTCTCTTCCTACTTTGATGGATTCTTTCGTCGCGATATAATAAGTAGTATTATCAGTTATGATATTCTAATAATCGCGACTTGAAACTATGTGATTTGGATTTAGCTTTATGCTAAGAAGAACATTTGTTGTAGGGCCTTGTGGGAACAGGGAACAGTATGTCTCTATTATTGCATCATAAAGAACTCAAGAAAGTCGGGGTACGCGAGAGCGGTGATGTTGTCGGCTTTTTTTTGTCAGTAAGTAACTTGATTCATTATTGGGATTAGATGTCGGCTGAATTGGGTCGGTTACAATCGCCATTTACAGCCTAAACACTAGAGAAATGTCTTAATTGGAAGATTTGGTATTTTTTATTAATATCAAAAGAGTTTAATATCTAGACAGAAAACAAATTTAAAAGAAAAGAAAAAAGAGGAGAATGCATGGAAGGCCCAACTAATACAACGATGCAAAGTCATGTATTTCTAATGTCCGTTTTTCTTGGTGCGTTACTTTCAATTCTCGTGGTTATTACAGGATTACAAGCTACAACAGTCGCTATAACTGTCGACAACTCGACCAACCAGAATTCAACAATTGATTCACATCGCCAGGACGCTTCTGTTTCTGCAGAAAGGGTAAACACTAGCAATTTATTAGTTCAGCCAGTTCTTTTAGCACCAGTTAAGATCTCTGGTGATAACGTATTCATAGTTTGGCCGGACAATAAAACAAAACCATTTTTGACGGCAGGGGCCGGCACTGACATCATACCCAATATATCTGACTCTATGCTTCCTAATTGGGAAATCTTCTTTGTAAGGAGCTCGGATGCTGGAGAAACGTTCGGCATCCCACTTAATTTAAGCAACTCTCCTAATGGAACTTCCACAGGACCTGAGATAGATATCCACGAAAACAATGAGGGGATAAATAGCATATTCGTCACTTTTTGGGATAATAAAACTGGCAATCAGGCCCCTTACCTAGTCTTGAGCCGTGACGATGGGAGCACGTTTACTAGTCCGATTAGACTCAATACCAGATAAGAATATCTAGAGTGAGAATGTAAAATGTAGGCAATTAAGTAATTGTACTTGTAAATATTGCTACCAACACAACGCGGAGGTAAAGTAATAACTAATACCGGCATAAACTAATATGGACAGCTTTCATGCTCCACCTTCTAGGGGACCATTCGGTATCTAGTCAACTAGAAACACGAGCGCCAAATGCATTCATGACAGTATACGACTTTTAGAAGTGTGTCAAATATTCATGGTATTCTAAAAGCAGGCGTGATACAGATATCCATAATTAGGTTGAGTGTGTATGTTATTGCGCATGAATGAAGCCAGAGGGTAGGCTTGGAAAATTCTGGGAGGACTATTTACAGATGGAGGCAAAAAGACATTTTGAAGAGTTATCATCTGTTTCTTACGAGTTAATTGCAGGTAGGACTAATTATTGTCCGAAACATGAAGAAATGTATTTGAAGCTTCTTAGGATAGATATGATATGGCTAATGGGAGATATGATATGGTTCAAGGAAAAAGAATAGGATTCTAAAATGATTAATTCCCTCTATTAACAATGCGATCCTTCAGATTGATTGCATTGTGTCCCAAGCGATCGGAATAATTCTTATTGCCGGTCCTAAGCAACATTAGGTCAATGAATCCCGTAACATGCTGAGAAACAGAACGTAAAAATCTCATATTCGAGATTCTGAATTTTGAGGAATCTGGCTTTAGATAGCATAAAGGGTTCACATCTATTAAGAATTGAGATATCCTAATACCCTCCTCCTTCATCCATTCTATTTGGTTCGCTTCTCCGATGCAATTGTCCTTTCACCATGAATTTGGTTAGTATTGCGCCGGCCAAAAACCCTCCAATATGAGCAGTGAAGGCTATTGGAATCGAAGTTACGGATCCTACGAACGCAAAAATTATCTGAAATATTAACCAGTAGTACGCTCTTCGGTTTCCGATAGCAGCAGCAATTCCTAATACTCCAGAAATAGCTCCTGATGCCCCTATCAACAAAATCTGACCGCTGCCCAAAATATATGAGGCTAATACTCCATGGAATAAAGCTGCACATATGCCAGATAGAAAATAGATTATAACGTATCTAACCGTTCCAATTGACCTTTCTGAGTAGCCCCCGATAAATGCTAGGGCAGCAAGGTTGAAGACAATATGAGTAATACTCGCATGGATAAACATGGAGGACATTAACCGTATTAGAGTAGAAGTTGCACTATTTTCTAGACTTCTCGGATCTGTTTGAAATGTGTAGGATTGGTGAGCACTATTCACGCTGTCCGTATTAAATATAGAGTCTGGAACAAACCCGAAGTTTGTAATTATCCAGGTATTGCTATCAGTGAGAAAACCAAATGCAAAAACTAGGAGATTTAAGGCAATTAATGAAACAGTAGCTACCGGAAGATTTCGAATGTTCACCATTGGAGGAATGTGGATACAGGACTTGAAAATCGTTTCACCACATATATAGTTATTACGAGTTCCTTGACGTTTATGCGGTTTTTAACAACGTTCTTACTAGCTGTCATTTTATTGTGCGGCAATTCATTTATTGCCCTACGCTTGCTTGAGTAACTACCATACCGCAGGTGTTGGTGATCTGATCAGTATCACTGCAAAGATAGTCCACTTTGCATTATCTATTTTTGCTTAGAGCAAAAATAGACTAGAGCAGCCTATTGTAGAACTGGATACAGCAATGCAAACAACAGAAATTCTAATTATCATAGGAATGCTCGGGAATTAGAGATTCAAAACATTTATTAGCTAAGTGGAGAAGCTGCTCTGGAAGGAGAAAGGCATCAAAAATTTGGTCATACTTTTAGCTGGCCTTTGGGGACGTATTCTTTTTAAGATATTAATTTACCAATTCCAATCATAGAATTACTGTGAGAGGAGTAGGAAGGCTAAAAACAAAGTACGCCGTCATTGACACTTTGAGAATACGCTACCAGGACAGCGCCACTGCGGGTGCAAAGACTCTAATATTTATTCACGGCTTAGGAGGCTCGATCGAAAGTTGGGATAGCAATACGGGTCAGCTGTCCAAAAAGTACAGAACGGTTGTCTTTGATCTTCCGGGATTTGGACTTAGTGACAAACCACGCAAAAACTATACAATAGGATTTTTTTCATCGTTTGTTATGCAAGCAGTTCGCAGACTAAACATTGAGCTTCCTATTAATATTATAGGTTCTTCACTTGGGGGCCAAATCGCCGCTAATATTGCAGTAGTAAACCCAAACGTGGTGGACAAGCTGGTACTGATAAGTCCTGCGGGTTTTACTCCCAAATCGTTTCTAAATTCTCATGGTCTTCAAAAATATACCGGTATCCTTGGCGCTACATCAAAAGCAGAAATAAAAAAAGCGTTGTCTGAGACCACTACGTCGCTTGTGCGCAGCAAACTTGCTTCTCTAGTCCACGAAAGAATATCGATGCCGGGAGCTAAGGAAGCATTTGATTCATCCCTCAGGCATAGTACTACTGCTAGAAGAATCAACGTCAACCGGATAAAATCACCCACCCTCGTTATTTGGGGAAAAGATGACCTTGTGATCCCTGTTAGGTTCGTATTTCCCTTTATCGAAATGAAAAATTGTAGGGTAAACATATTAGAAAATTGTGGCCATAGGTCTCATGCTGAGCAGCCAGGTTTGGTCAATGAGATCATCCAAAGATTTATTCGGGGTAATTGAGGGGGCGGGTATTTGTATTTGGATACAATTGACTCTCTGTTTCCATTTAGTTATCCGTGATCGCTTGGACGCCTTGCGTTTGAATTGAACATCAATGTCGTTAGGCGATGAACTGTTGAGAACTAACTTTCACACATTCTATTTAGGCGACAGGTTTCTCAAATTTGCAATACGAAAAAAATGGCATCCTTCGAACTTGGGATATTGGAAATGATGTTGAGCATAATCTTCTTGTTGAAGTAGTATGAAGCCGAATTCGTTGCCCCGATTTAAGGTGGATATATCCCGTTTTTTCACGGTACGAAGTACATTCCAGAAAGGTCTATCATGGTCGGTTTCAATGCGTCTTGGCTAGACCGAGAACAGCATTTTAACTTTGGTTGACGATAGAGTAGAAAAGGGATGATTCTAGATCGATTGAGCGAGTATTGTTTGTTTGTTGTTGACTTCAAGCCAGCTTCGACGGATTCCTATGTAAAATTATGAAGACGGTCTTGAAGTGAGGAATCAAAGACAAAAACTCGCGAATTTGTGCGGACAATTCAACAGAGTCCTAACCAACTTAAAATCGACTATAATAGATTCACAATGGTCCAACAGGCAATTTATAGAGCCCAAGGCCTGAAGAGGCAGACCAGTTATTATCAAATCTTTTATTTTTTCTCTGGTAACCTTGCTTACGGATTAATGGGAGGTCAGGAGATTTATATCATAGCATTTTGTTAGTTTTTTCGGTATTGTCAAATCATTTCAAATCAACCTCTTATGGAGAATTCTTTCTGGTGATTGTCTTGGTTAGTTGTACAGTATGTGCTCTTCCTAATTCTTACACGTTTGCGCAAGGAATAGATCAGCAGGAGCACGGTCGAGTCACAAGTTCCTATGGTCATTATCCACCTAATTCTAACGAGACTAATGCGTATGACGAAGTGGCACTCCCAATTTCCAAAGGTTACGTGGACGGGAAAGTAGCGTACTTCATTGCAACGGACGCTTCAAATAATGAAACTGCCAATTCAATCCTTGAAAACACGGGTTGGCGAGTAAATTTTGCCCCTATACTGTCACAAATACCTCAAACGGAACTTAGCCAAGGCTTCGAATTTTTGAATGGAATGCTAGGCCAAGGGGCCTTTGGTTTTCAGCTTCCTGTTTCAAGCAGCACGCCTGATGAAGCGAATTATAGCCCTTTAGTTCTTCTCAATCTCGTTAGATGGAATGACAATGT
>JAATVS010000698.1 GCA_014523695.1 Nitrososphaerales archaeon TH5895 | reverse complement strand
TAGATCGGCGAAAGATCAGCTCCATATTGGGATGTAGATATATACAAGTGGACTAGTTTAAATCAATTTATGTTCACAAAAACATGATTTGCCTTACACATGTTTTGTATGAAGAAAGTATCTACTCAAATTTGAATTGATATTTGAAACGAACTGTGAAGAATAAGAAGTATATTTACTTTTTACTCCGATTGTCAACATCCGGAAGGATTCTTCATAGAAGTCACGTTAAAAGAGAATGAAGGACACCTCTAACAAATCGTGATAGTTCGCAAGATTTGGCTGTCGTGGATCGATCCGTCATAACTTAACCCTAGATGTGATTCTACTCAAGTTAATATTGGCAATGCTGGTAAAGCATAAAATTGCTGACAAAACAGTTTGCAAATTTGTACAAATCAAGGCAATAATTTTAAGTGATAGGTAGAGCGATTAAAGTCGAATAGCCTTATGTAAACGTATATTAAGAGGAGTTCAGCTATTTTTTGCACCATTGAGTGTTACGGAAGTACATGAAAAATCATGGTATCCTAGGTAGTTTGGTATGACAAAAAATCGACTAATGATCGCATTTGGGGCACATCCTGATGATATAGAAATCGGGATGGGGGGAACGGTAGCAAAACTGGCTGGAATGGGTTATGACGTTAGACTTGTTATTGCTACTCTTCCAAACTTTGTAAAAACTGATACTAAAGAGGAACGCAAACAGGAGTCCATTATGTCCGCAAAAGTTATGGGTTGTAAAACACCAGAATTTCTCGATCTTAGTCCTGAAGAAATCGTGTTCAACAGAAAGTTTGTTACTCAAATCAATAAGATTATTCAAGAACTTAACCCTGAGGCTATATTTACTCAATGGATCGGTGACACACATCAGGACCATCAATCATTAACGAGAGCAGTCATAGCCGCAGCTCGTGATTCGAACGATCTGTTTATGTACGAAACAACGATTCCTGGAGGTATTAGTGAACATGCATTTAGACCTCAACTCTATGTAGACGTGACTGATACCATCGATATCAAAAGAGATGCACTTGACTGTTTTGACTCTCAACAAATCCGATGTGGGCCGTTGTGGATAGATTCTCTTGTGGGCAGATGTTCTTACAGGGGATATCAAATGAATGCAAAATATGCAGAGGCGTTTGAAGTTATCAAGGTTTCCAAATGGTAGAATCTAAGACAGCTTTACATTGATTTCTTGGTGCGCCTGATGCATCGTAATACAATGCTATATGTACATCTGGTGCCAATGAGAACAAAATGATAAAGTCCTAATCCAATTAAACTTTTACCAGTGTATGAAGCTAGTACGTTTTTGTTTATTGAACTATAATGCAAAAGGTTGTTGAAAGTCTTGCTCGTAGCTCATCTCTTTTTATCGTGACGGAAAACTTCATCGAACCCATAAAAATTTCATTGTTTTTGCCTCCGACATCCCCCTGTTGAGTCGTATTCAACAATAACTTAGATAGTTGGTCATAGTTCCTTACTTTCTAAACCAATTGCGTGTATAGCAATTCCACTATACCCTTCCCGCGTCCTTAAGCCTAGAATTCATCCTCAATTCACCTTCACTATACCTCTTTTTGTCGTTCTCATCTTCCATAATTAAATGCGGAACCTTTGTAGACTTTCCGTACTTGTCCAGTGCTACCATGGTTACAAAGGCGGTCGCCGCATGCACTTTACTATTGTCGTCGAGGTCCTCGGCCTCAACATTTACCTCGATTTCCATAGAAGACCTACGAACGTATGTTATTCTAGCAGAAATTATGAGTGCATTTCCTATAAAAACTGGCTTCAAGAATACCATCCTGTCTATGCTTGCGGTGACTACATTCGCCCGACCCGAATGCCTTTTTGCCACTAGACCTGCAATTAAGTCGACGTGTTTTAATATCACTCCCCCAAAAACATTCCCTTTGGGGTTAGCATCGGAAGGTAACATCATCACAATCATTTCTGCTTCAGATTCCCCTGAACGTTTTCCTGTAT
>JAATVS010000132.1 GCA_014523695.1 Nitrososphaerales archaeon TH5895 | reverse complement strand
TAGTGCGAAAGGATACGATCCAGATCCTGTAACTGTCTCGCCAGGTGGCTCAATAGTGTGGGACAATCAAGATAATGCTCTGCATACCGCAACTTCTGGAAACGCTGAAACCGCAACTCCTGACGGTAAATTCGACTCAGGGATGGTGGGTGCAATGACACAAAGCCAACCGATAACTATGCCCACTGAACCAGGAGAGTATACATACTTCTGTACGTTACATCCATTCCTAGTAGGCACTGTAACGGTACAGTAGTAACCTACTTCCTTTTTTTGCCATAATTACTCACAGTTTAGATTTTTGTGTGTAATTAGAAATTGATTTCTGCTAATAGAAACCTACTATATTATTGGAATTGCATTCTCTAGGAGAAGGCGAAAAATATCAATGCTCTAGTTCTTCAGTGAAGCGTATTAAGTAGAACAAAGAAATTTCAACAAGCTTTGAAGTGCTATGAAGAGGCATTAAAAATTGACCCGAATCACATTCCTGCTCTGGTTAGAAGCGGTCGGGTACTAGAGGATATCCATGAAAACCGTAAAGCAAAGACATATTTTGAAAGAGATAGATCATTGAATTCATCTCCAAATGATCCAGATATCATTGTTAGTAAAGGGAACGCTTTTCTAAAGCATGATAACGCTAAACAAGCTTTGGAGTGCTATGAAGAAGCATTAAAAATTGACCCGAATCACATTCCTGCTCTGGATAGTATTGGTATTGCGCTGGCCAAGCTTGGAGATTTCGACAAAGCAATAACATACTATGATATGATAATGAAACGTAATCCTAAAGACATCAATGCGTTGTATAACATATCATGTCTCTTTTGCTTATGGGGCAAGATTGTTGATCCATTAAACATACTCGAATCGGTAATTCGCTTTGATGATAAATACAAAGAAACAGCCAAGAACGACCCTGACTTTGGTAAGATCAAAAATATTCAGAGGTTTAAGAGTATTGTTGAAGCCATATAGTTAGTAGCCTGCCGAATTATCATCATGCTACCGCCTATTTACCTCCTGCTATTATCTGTCTCACGCCAGTATAGGTTTACATCTAATAGTTTTGAATTTGAATGATTCAACAAATGATGAAAATAGCAACCAAGTTAACAACAGGATAAATATATTGGATATTCCAAATGGTTTAAAGGAGATACTCATTAATCATCAGTTCGATGTAGAAAGACTATATGACATTTCGGCAGAGGATCTCTCTATAGCACTCAGTATTGACGATTCTCTAAAGCAGCAACCTCCCGAAATCTCTATTCGATCTAACCTTTGGGTTCTTATTCCAGTTGTAGCGCTTATCGTCGCGATTCTTAGTGCTAATCTACTCCTTCTTAACTACGTACATGTTTTTACAGCCATACTTTGGACTGGGACTGATATATTTATGGTCTTTTTGCTTGGTCCGATACTTAGAAACGTGAACCTTTCAACACGTAAGGAAGTTATTTCTTGGCTTATGCCAAAAATGGTCTTTTATATGCCAACTGTTGCTGCTGTCACTACAACTGCGGGCTATTTTCTTGCTTCAGAACTAGGTTTGATTACTCTCAATCCACCAATCGGCTACTGGATCTCCGCAGTCTTGGCGATAGTTTCTGCGATGTTTATACTTGGACTGGGGGTACTACTACCGACAAATCTTCGCATCTACTTTGAAATGAAAAAAAGTGTCCCAGAAATGTCAAGGATTCAAGTCCTAATGAAAAGATATGTCAGAGTGGTTGCAGTCCAGACGATATTGCAATTTGTTATCATCTTCATTATGGCAGAATTTGCTACTGGATTATTTCTTAATCTCTAACATAAACAACCTAGATATGGACGGAAGAACTGCGACTATTAAATTACCTAGGTGGTTGTTGATGAAATACTTTTTCCGGCTTTATCTTTAGAATGACTCTCTTTTCGTTTGGTGTACGATAAGGATACTTTATCCATACCCACTATAGAATAGTACCAAGAGATTTACGCCGTCTACCCCGGATTTTGCTATCAGTTTGTATTATTGATATTCAAAACCAAAAGTTTTTTGGTATAATAAAAAGGTAGAACAACCAGGAAAGAAGAATCGCCTGAATCCTGGTTTGCCTACCTTATGCGTTATGCGTCAAATGCCTGTCTGAATCGAACAGTACTTTTGCGTACTGCTTATGTTATCTATCTTTATAAATACGTGTTAGTTATTTGTGATATGACAGAGGCTTTTAAACAGACAGAATCTGTGGTCTTGGCAAGCTTAGGCGTTCTGCTTATTACGAGTTTTGCTCCTATTAAATTTAGAGGATTTGCTAGCCTTGAGAACGATACTTCGATAATATCCGACTCATTGGATTCGATGTCAGGGATTAACAAGAGCATAGTTTTAGTCCATGGTTCATGGAGCGATGGTTCCGTATGGAGCAAAGTAATACCTATTCTAACTGATGCAGGACACAGAGTCATAGCTGCACAGCTACCTCTACATTCTCTGGAAAATGACGTCGCTACAGTAGAGCGCGCAGTTGAACGGATTGGCGGACCTGCAATTCTTGTTGGACATTCATATGGTGGAGAGGTAATTACAAATGCTGGCTATAATAATCCTAATGTCACTGGTCTTGTCTACATTGCCGCACTTGCTCCTGATGAGGGGGAAACAGGCAATACTTTCTTTGAAAAGATTCCAGCGGAATTTTCAAAGACTTATTTTGAGAGCATTGCAAATGATAGCGCCGGATTTTTGTACTTTAATCCAAATAGATTCCATGAATCGTTTGCTCAAGACGTCGATTCGGCTGATGCTAATATTTTGGCCATTGTACAGAAACCATTTAATCAATCTATTATTGCAGAAGCATCCGGTCCTCCAGCATGGAAACAGCTCCCAACTTGGTATCAGATATCCGAGAATGATCGTCTGATACCTCCAGAAATACAACGAATTTCTGCAGAACGAATGAATGCGACTACTCTCTCGCTTAACTCTAGTCATATGTCGCCTGTAGCACACCCTGAGGAGATAGCTGAACTAATCATCAATGCTACAAAAGTCAGCAACTCGACACACTAGATTGCACCGGTTAACTCAGTACCTGCAAATACGGCAGACTTGACAGTTGACTATTTCTTTTGCTTATGTCCTATTATGACTTCTGCTGGACCCCGTAATGGCCTCTTTTCTATATTCATGAAACCAATATCCGTAAGCATTTCTGAAACTTCAGCATGGAAATAATTTCTACCTTCTGGCAGGTCAACGAACATAGCCAAACCAGTTAACGCTGGAGGTACGGGTCCTGTCTTCTCATCATTCAGTAGCCATTCGCTGATTAGACTGACACCATCTTCATCCGGAAGGCTATCACAGATCCTTCTTAACAATACCTTATCATTTTCTACGCTAAGAAAATGTACAATATGAGATAATAGTGCCCCATCGGAATGTTTTGGTATTTTTCAAATTATTTTTCTCTGTAACTGTATCAGCACACCCTTGGATCAGATTGCTGATGATGAAGCATATCTTGTGGTCAAAATCTGGTTTTTAAAAGTATAAGCAGTTCAGCAATTTGCTGAAAACGTATATAGGAGAGTATATAATGATGTGTCGACTACAAAAATGCCATGGCTAGTTACTACAAGTATCATTAACAAAAAAACTTATTTGATGACGTTTATTGCTTGGGCCATAATAATGACCGATGTAATCTTTGGCACCTTTTTTGACGTTTTGGGAAAGCCTCTTACTTCTACTTTTGGTGTAATATTATTTATAACAATGAGTATCACTGTATTTTTTGCAGGTCTGTATGCCCTTAGACATTATATGGTTGCATTGCGCAAAGAGCTTGAGGCTCCTTCGTTTTTTAATAGGCTGTACAAGGCAACACCTATTTTTCTTTATGCACTTTTAGTCGTCTTTGGAGCTATCATTGTTGAAATGGTGTTATTTTCACAATATAGCACTTACCTGCTGATTCTACTTCTCGTAATAAGTGCAGTAGCCATCTTGTTCCTTGGTTTTCGCACTTACAAATTCTTGTCATGGTTCAATTCGAGTACCAACAAGCGACACTATATCATGATATTGGCATTTGCCGTATCATCGATGCTCCTTTGCATCAGCACGACAGTTGCTATTACACTTGATATAAAGCAATTAGTCGTTTCAAGACCACCCTCCATAGATCCAAATTACCCCGCTAGCAATTCCATGGCACACAGACAATTGACTAGTACAGAACTTATCATTCATCTCTATGGGTTTCTTGTCCCTCAGGTTACTGCCATTGCTATCGCAGAAATAGTTGGTGTTGCATTTTTCCTTCGTTATTTTAAGGATCAGATAGGAAGTGCAAAATTTTGGACAATTATAATTTTACCACCTGTACTTTTTTTAACAGGGGTATTTGGTCCTCAATTTTTAAAGTCAACTGGAAGTGAAATGGTATATATGGAGTCCCAGTTCCTTATCTTTAGGGTAATAGGTACCGCAGGATGGGTTGCAGCTGATTTTGTAATAGCTTATGCCTTTATTTTAGTAGCAAAAACACTTGGACGGCAAATTACTTCTTCTCGTATTAAGATCATTAACTATTTGATTATAGCAGCAGTGGCAACCATTTTAATTTCTCCAACGACCAATAACTGGATAACCAACAATTCTTATCCACCCTTTGGAGCAATCCAACGTGCCTTTCTTGTGCTTGCTTCTTTTCTCTTTAGCTTAGGAATATACTCTGTCGCGCTGTCGGTGGCCCAGGATGCAGAATTGCGTCAGTTAGCCAGAAAATATGCAAAGGAGTATGCTCTGCTAGATACTTTAGGTAGTGCACAAGACAACGCAGAGATTATGCGAAAGCTTGAAAAACTAATCCACCAACACGCAGATGCTATGGGAAAAGAAACAGGAGTAGAACCTTCAATGTTAGATGTTAACGAAGTTAGACAATATATGGACTTGATAATTAGTGAGACTAGAGGAAAAAAGGATGACAGAACAGTCGGCGCCTAGCTTTAAGCTTAGTGGCTAATGCTTGACACAAAGAGGGATTTGATCATATTCCAAAAGAAGGGAGGAGAAGAAGACCAGGAGTGAACAACTACCGGTCATATTCGCCTTTATCACTATCTTTGATACAATCTACAAAGTTTTCATTTAATGCAAGATAACTCACAAATAATAAGTATTCAGACCGTAAATAGCAATAAATAGAATGGTCGATCGCAGGCTAACAATAAAAGGTTCCAATATAAGGTATAGGGAATTTGGAGAAAGAAGCGGAGGCTCTAAGCATCTTTTGTTTCTTCATGGCCTTGGTTCCTCGTCGGACAGATGGGTGGATCTTCCAGAAGCGTTCTCAAGACACTATCATACAGTAGCTGTCGATTTAATAGGGTTCGGTGATAGCGACTTGCCTCATCTCAATTATACAATAAATACTTTCAGAGAATTTGTTTTAGATTTCATGACTTCCATTCAAATTGACGATGGTAAGACAACAATCATAGGTCATTCTCTTGGAGGTTATATTGCAGCTGAAATAGCGATTCGAAATCGGAGCATAGTGGATAGTTTGGTGTTAATAGATTCATCAGGAATGCTTGATAAACCTACTCCTTTACTAAATGAGTATCTTGAAGCAGCGGTCAGTGCATCCCCTGAAAAGCTAAAGAAAGTATTCGAACAATTAGTTGCTCAGTCCTGGAGAGTATTTCCAATATTGGTTGAGGTTTTCATAAATAGAATCAATAGACCAGGAGCAAAGCATGCCTTTGAATCAGCGTTTCTCAATAGTACCACCACACAAATTGGCCTAGACCGGTTAAAAGAAATAAGCGATATCCGCTCTCTAATCATATGGGGTAAAAACGACAATTTGATACCAGTTGGACATTCAAAATTGTTTGAACAAACGATCGAAAACTCCGTGCTTGAAATCGTAGAAGATGCTGGTCACGCCCCGTTTGCTGAGAAACCCGCCATTTTTAGCGAAATATTGCATGAATTCCTTGAAAAGTGAACGGGACAAAATGAGACTTTAGATTTGAGGAATTGAATCATATTATATGCAGTGAGCGCAGTCATCATTGTAGATTCCAGTTCTGCCTTTCGAAACTC
>JAATVS010000697.1 GCA_014523695.1 Nitrososphaerales archaeon TH5895 | reverse complement strand
TTACGCAGTATATTTGACTACCAGTCCTGAATGGGACGGAAGTCTAAGTGGAGCCCTTGTCGAAGAAGCTGTATCATGGGGAAAGATAACTGCAAAAGCATCTCGTGTCACGATTCATGGCGAAGCTACTACATTATTGCCATTTATTTACGCTGCCCTACACGAGAAGGGCTGATTGCAACCTTAGCAAATTTTGTTTACGCGAGTTTGTGCAGAGATAAGGATCCCGGAACAGAAAGAATTTCTGCAAGTTCTACACAACGTGCCAATTGGTCAGATATGTCCAATACAAAATTCTTTGGTTGACATTGAAACTAAACCTACAGAGAAAACTTGGCACAGAAATTCGAATACAGTAGACTGCAATACTGTTCCAATTCTTTAAGATAGGCAGCAGATTCTTTCACCATTTTTTGTACATCGATTTTCTCAGAAACCACCTCTGACTTGTAGGTTCTTAACCAAGACCGGATCATCTTATCGGTTACTTCCAAATGGAATTGAATCCCAATTAGAGAACCTACAGCAAAAGCCTCTGGATAAAGTTTGGAGCGAGCCAAAATTCTTGCCGTTTTAGGGAGGGAGAAGGTGTCTCCATGCCACTGAAAAACCATCGGTCTAGAATTTTGAAACCCCGAAAATAGATCCTCATTTCCAGAGCTTTCAATCATAATTTCATGCCAACCAATTTCCTTTTTTGGACCTTTGAATACAGTTCCTCCAGAAGATTGCGCGACAATTTGTGAACCTAAGCATATTCCCAGGAATGGTATCTCCTTCTTACTTGATATCCTAGCGAGATTAATTTGGTCATTTATGAACCCGCTATTCTCATAAACTGACATAGGACCACCTAAAATAACTATTGCACTATATAGGGTTGGATCTATCGGAACCCTCTGTGTCGTAGCGTTAACTTTCTCAATATCGAATCCATCATTCAAAAATAACGCCTCGAAGTTACCGAGGGTCTCACATGGTATATTTTGAAGACATAGGATAGGTTTTGTCATCTATTCTGTATTCCTAAATTTTCTTTATTATTCACGTATACCTATAAAACTGATACTCTGCAAGTTAAAGGGATTGACGGTGAGCTGCCAATTCGATTCTCCCTCAACAAGGTATGTCAATTTTTCTGAATAAGACGACATTAATGACAAAAGATTCAACATGCTAAAATTTAGTAAACCATAAGTACTAATACTTCCACTTTTTTGTATGGAATTTTTCGACACCAGCATTGTCGAACAAATTGAAATGAAAATGATAAGATCTTCTCAATTTGCTGTGCGAGATAGATTTCAGCGTCTGTCAGACGACGATCATTGTCTAATCACAAGCATTAGGGAACACGGACTTTTACAACCGATTTTAATTCGACCTCTCTCCCACGGTTTTGAGATAGTTGCTGGTCATCGCAGATTTCATGCATGCAGATCTTTGCGTTGGCGCTTCATTCCTTGCAAGATTAGAGAGTTGGCTGACAAAGAGGCATATGAAATTCAGTTAACTGAAAATATGCAACGAAAATCTATGGATCCCATAGAGGAGGCAGAGGCGTTTCGAAGATACGTCGTTGATTTTGGGTGGGGAGGGGTCACCGAGCTAGCCGCAAAAATTGGAAAGAGCGAAGAATATGTTTCGCACCGGATACAACTCCTAAAACTTCCAGAAGAAGTGAAACAACACGTAATCGAGAACCGTCTTAATGTGAGCTCAGCATTGGAATTAACAAGCATTCCCTCTGAGAAGCAGAACATGATTGTGCAACAAATTAACTCAAGCGACTTAACAGTGAGACAAATTAGAGAAATGAAGTCGTTGATGAAAACTAATACCTTTGCTACTAATTCAAGATCCGATCAGATCAGTCAGTCAACTCCGAGATTACTAAACAGGAAATCCCATGTATTGAAACTTACTAAAAAGACTATTCTGGCACTCCGCATAACTCTGGCAAGGATAGATAACCTGATCGACGAAGTCCATTCAACTGTCGAACCTTCAGAAAGAGCAGAGATCGTTAGCTTTCTAATGGGAACTAGACTTAGGATTCATTCCTTAATTGATGAGACAATTAGGTACAAGAACACAAATACGCGAAAGGAAGATCCGAGACTGTAAGAGAGCGGGCAATGCAGTTCTTAACTATCGCCCGAGGAACGGAGGAATCCACTCCTCCAGAAACCTCTTGTATTCTTCTGGAGTATGTGTAAGTGAATGGTATGATGGCTCCTTCATCGGGATGAAATCATATACTTCGTAAGATTGTATTATGTCTCCAAAGAGGTTACGGTATATATCGCTCTCTTCATCAGCCATCTCTTCATTAAGAAATGATTGGACGCAGATCCAATCGTATCCTCCACGGGTACGTCCTGAGAAAAGCACAAAAGGTGCATCGGCTAAGTATTTCTTGAGCCCTTCAATTCGGCTTGCCAGATGCTGCGAAAACTTGAACCTTACCAATGCTACCCGAATAATTCGACGACGGATCTTTTTGGTGTTTACGGAAATGGTGTAACCAGTTATCACTTGATCATCTTCTAATCTCAAGATTCTTGACTCTATCTCATCTTCGCTTAAATTATAACCATGATCTCGAAGGAAATCCCATATTTCTCTTGTATCTTGTTTGGAATCTTTACTAAGAGCAGAAATTATGAGTTCATCAATATTGTCAATCATTGAAATTAATACGCATCTTAAATACTAAAGCCATTATCAAATATAATCTCTAATATATGTAGAATACGCAAATAACACAGATTAATCTTCGTCGAGGCCGAATTCTTTCATATCGAGGAGAAATTCGGACCGAAGGTCATTTTGAATATATTCCTTTATATACTTTAGAAATGGCGATCTAATACTTGACCTCGATACTGTCTGAGGGTATCGGATATGTCATACTTCTTGGTGTTGGATTGGTAATGGCAATTTCGGTGACTTTGTTAGTTCAGGTCGAGCACAAATGGCTTGGAACAAGAAAAACATTCGAATGGTTTTACACTGCTGGCAGGAATGTGAAGACTGGACTAATAGCGGCTTCTCTAGTCTCTGCTTGGACTTGGGCGGCTACTCTTTTGCAATCCTCTACTGTGGCATATCAGTTCGGCATTAGTGGCCCATTTTGGTATGCAGCCGGGGCTAGCATCCAGATGGTTCTATTTGGTATTCTCGTGATCGAGCTGAAGAGAAAGGCGCCATCATCTCATACCTTTCCCGAGATCATAAACGCAAGATTCGGAGTAAGCACTCATAAGGTTTTCCTTTTCTTCGCGCTTATGACAAATACCATAGTAACTGCCATGCTTGTTCTAGGAGGAGCCGCCGTGATACATTCTTTGACAGGAGTTAATATTTACCTCGCATCATTTCTTATTCCGGTTGGGGTAATAGTGTATACCTTCTTTGGAGGACTGAAGGCGACCTTCTTCGCAGAATATCTCAATGCGGCGTTCATCTTTGGAGTTGTTCTTGTCTTCGTAACATCAATCTACTTTCTAAATCCAGATTTGGGAGGAGTGGTTGGAATGTATGAAAAATTAACAGAGGCTGCTTCCCTCAGGCCGGTCGCAGGTAATTCAGAGGGTGCGTACCTTACAATGGCTTCTACCGGTGCTTTGGTCTTTGGTATAATCAATATCGTTGGCAATTTCGGTACTATCTTCGTTGACCAAGCATATTGGCAAAAGGCAATCGCTGCAAGGCCGAGATCAGCTGTAAAAGGATTTCTTATCGGTGGTCTTGCATGGTTTGCCATTCCATTCGCACTAGCCACTACTCTCGGACTGGCTGCAGTGGCCATTGACGTACCCTTAACTCCAGAGCAAATTGAGAGCGGACTTGTCGCCCCAGCGGCTGCTTCCCTTATCTTGGGAGATGCTGGAGCGATAGTGCTTTTATCGTGCTATTCACTGCCGTAATGACAGCAGGTTAAGCTGAATTGGTGTCGGTATCATCGTTGGTTACCTATGATGTCTATCGTACTTACGTAAAACCTTGGGCTACAGGTCGGCAGCTAATGCAAGTATCTCGGTTCACCATAATCGGATTTGGCTTAGGCATGGCTACACTCTCATCATTGTTGTTGCAGTTAGGAGCAAGTTAGCAATATATATATTTGGCAATGGGTATTCTAATTGGCTCAGCCGTTGTTCCGATTGCCTTGATTGTGTCATGGAAGAAAACGAACAGAGGTCCAGCAATACTGGGATCGCTTCTTGGTCTTACTGCAGGGATTTGTTCCTGGACAACTACTACATGGCTGCTGTACGGCCAGCTGTCTATTATTACAACCGGGGAGATGACGCCACTTCTTATTGGAAACGTTGTCTCTATCTCGGTAGGAGCTGCAGTCGTAATCATTGGTACCTATTCAAACCACAAAACTTCAACTTTGAACTGATGAAACAAAAGATCGTTGTTGTCGACGATAGGATCAGATCCATTATAGAAAGAGACACAAACGAGATCCAACTTAAGCGTAATGCTAGATTTACTTACCGCCATGCGATAGCACTTTCTCTTGTTCTTGTTGTAGTCTGGCCTCTCCCACTTTATTTTTCAGGTTATGTATTCTCGTTGTATATTTATTCGCTTTGGGTTGGATTAGCGTTCGCGTGGGCAAGTATAGCTGCGTGTGTTATTGTATTGTTACCACTAATAGAATCTAGAGTTGGGATAACCCAAGCAAAAAAGAAAATTGCTGGCGCATACATCTCATTAAGGCAAGTCAGAAGAAAATGTAAGCTTCAGCAGTACGAATCCAACCTTCGCAATCCTAACGATGAAAATGGGATTCCGCAATCCAAGAAAGTACTTGTCGCCGGGGATGGATCTCTTCCGTCCTTAAGGGCGTTAAGTTACGCAAACACCTTATTCACGTCTAATTCCAAACCGAAAATTTAGATGATGCATGTTATGGAGTGGACTGACAAGGATGATGAAACAGTTGATGAAGGTTTGGTGTCTCAAATGGAGCAAGAGGGAAGGAAAATGTTACGGTGTGTGGCATTAACATCAAGGAATTCAGATTGTGAAAGAATAGTCAAACTCGGTGATCCTGCGATCAAGATCGCTGAAATGGCAGATAAACACGAGGTAGATATTATCATAATGGGAACAAGAGGATTGGGTAGGACAGATGAGAATGTAGGCCATTTACCTTGTAAAGTACTCCATCTGACGTCCAGACCTACAATCCTGATCAAGTAGCATTAATTGTTGTACGGAATCTCGGCAATGCTTGACTATGCTTTAGTCGACGTCGGCACATTCACCTAAGAATTATGGTCCACGGTCTCCTTTTCAATCAGGTTTGGAACCTTGCATAAACCAATTAGTCACCGTTTACATGATGTTGAGAAGGACGGTGTGATGCATAGGTTGCATTATCTTGGTAACAGCCTTAATAAATGCCATTACTGCACAAATCGTTAAAAAATACCTCTACAATTACAATCTAGTTTGATAGGCACATTAGAGGCTTTATTATTCTCTGTGGTAACACTTCAAATAGCAGGTCCTGCCGACTACTCAACTGGAAATCCTGCAATGGATTTCTTTTACACACTATTTAATGGCATAAGCGAAGTTCCTTTGTTCAGCTCTCCGGTCAACGGAATACTGATCCTGGCTGGTGTCCTCATTGCATCAAGATACGCGGGAGCAATGATGGTGATATCGGGTCTGGTCGGGGCGGGGATGGCTATTTTGCTAGGGGCACCTTACGGGCTTGTCACGTTTGGTCTCTTCGGGTATAACTCAATCTTGACAGGTATGGCCTTCTGGTCCGGTCCTTTTACCAAGACAAATAAAGCAACCTTTTGGCTTTCTATCTACGGGGCTGCTGCGACTGCAGTTGTATGGATGGCGTTTTCTCATGTGATGGGCGATATGTTCAGCCAGTGCCTTGGTCCGCCCGACGCAGCGTGTACATCGAATTCATGGGCTATTCCTGGCTTTACTTCATCATTCATCTTCACGACATGGGCCATGATGTATGCCTCCCAAAGATATGGTCGTGATATATGGCCCGGTCCGCCACCGCCCCCAAGTGCGGTAAAGCTCATTGCAGCTAGTAGCAATCCCGACACGAAGGATGACTTTAGATGGACAGCGAAGGAATTCACGGTTGCGACCCTAAAGGGAGTCTCTCAAGTCACGTTTGTCGAGAACTGGAAGACGGGTCTTTTCTGGGTTATAGGGCTAACCTTAGCGTTCGAACTTGCTCCCCTTGTAGACGTCAATGGCGACCCAATGAATCAAGATCGTCCTTGGTGGACTAATGGCTTCACAGCAGGATGGAATCCTTTGTCTCCCTTGTATCTGGGTGGTGTAATGGCT
>JAATVS010000696.1 GCA_014523695.1 Nitrososphaerales archaeon TH5895 | reverse complement strand
GTAGAAGCCGCTTCCGTTGGTCATCGCTGAACGACTCCCGAAAGCTACGGTCGCGCCGCTGATCGGAGCGCCGCCCAAGACCTCTAATACTCGTGACGATAAAAGACTTTAAACCTCTTACCAAACCTCCGTTCATTAGTTTACTAGCCATAATTCCTGACAGTTTTTATTTCTGATATTTTCCTAGCAATTGTGAAAAAACTAAAAGAATTAGTTGATCTCACAACTGCGTTTACGGTGAGTAACAGTTGTGCCGTTTGGAGTATCTATATAATACTCATGAGTCACAATATAATGTCCCAGAAGATTTGAGCCTTGAAGTGAACCGACAAAATATTTCCATTCTCATTTCATCGCAGAGACTGCTCTAGTCTAGAAGTCTTGCACACATTTTCCTAATCATTCATGGGAGTGATATTTATACAACTCTCTAAATCGGACACAGCTATGACGCCATCACCATCTTCTCCAGTCATAGCATTTACCTTAATTGTCCTGACAACCAGATCCAACTTATTGTCAGGGATAAATAATTCAAACTTGGCTGCTGGTATAAGATCATAGGATACAGGTAGTCCTCTATACCTCAAATGGAACTTGCTTTCTTTGCTCCATCCATCAGCATGCTGAATAATGCCCCCTAGTCCCAACTCCTTCAATCCTTC
The DNA here is from genome assembly GCA_014523695.1 of Nitrososphaerales archaeon TH5895. Classification (GTDB taxonomy): domain Archaea; phylum Thermoproteota; class Nitrososphaeria; order Nitrososphaerales; family Nitrososphaeraceae; genus TH5896. The sequence goes on along the minus strand of JAATVS010000696.1, from coordinate 1,902 downwards.
CCTTACTTTGTGTAGCCGCTCCACTCTTACAATGGCTTCTACCCTTTTCACTTTCTACACTCCCCAATCCTCGCCATATGCCGTTTCTCCCTGTTCCGTAATGTCCAAACCTACTTCTTCTTCTACTTCCTTCACTCTCACTGCCATAACTGCGCTAATTACTTTCATGATGATTACAGTTCCTCCAAATCCAAGTGCCGCTGCCACAGCAACGCCCAAGGCTTGAATCCCTAATTGAGCTGCGTTTCCATACAGTAGTCCATTTGGACCAGAGGGATTGATTAAACTACTCGCAACCAGACCTATTGCCAATGACCCTATGATCCCCGTAATGCCATGAACTGAACCAACATCCAGTGCATCGTCTAATTTAAGGCGCTGCTTGAGAAGCAAGACCATGTAATAAGATGCCAAACCCAGCACAATCCCGAGAAAGAATGCAGCCTGCGCACTGATAAATCCTGAGGCTGGAGTCACTCCCGCCAATCCTGCTATTGCACCTGTAATAGCCGCTGTGATATTTGGTTTCTCAGTCTTGCTTCTCCACGATAATATGATCCAGACCATAGCTGACGTGGCAGATGCAATCTGTGATACTAACAAAGTGTTGCCGGCGAGTGACCCTGCAGAGAGGGCGCTGCCCGCATTGAATCCAAACCACCCGAACCATAACATGGCTGCGCCAATGACCGCAAGTGGAATGTTGTGGGACACCATTATGGACCGCCCGAAATTTTTCCTTCTGCCTAATACGAGTGCTGCTGCAAGAGCGCCCATACCTGCGCTCGTATGAATCACGATCCCGCCTGCAAAATCGACAACGCCTATATCAGCTAGCCAACCTTTTCCCCAAACCCAATGAGCCAATGGATAGTAAATGAAAATACTCCACGCGATAATAAACACAAAAAAGGCATTCCATGTCAATCTTTCAGCGAAGGCACCAGTGATAAGTAGAGGGGTTATGACTGCAAACATCATTTGGTATGTCGCAAAGGAGACTCCCGGAATGGTAGGCGCATAATCAAGTGGCTCATCAAAAGGTACGCCATTGAAGAATATCCATTCAAGTCCACCAATAAATCCGCCATAGGAAGGCGCGTACACCAGAGTAAATCCAATGACGAACCAAAGTACTGTAAGTATAGCGAGACCAGAAAAGGTCTGCATTAGTATAGAAAGTGAATTCTTGCTTCTAATTAACCCCGCCTCGAAGAAACCTAGGGCAGGAATCATTAACATTACTAGAGCCGTAGAAATTAGGACCCAAGAAGTGTCACCGGCGTTTATGACCAATATTCATCAAAAATGCTCTATGCACTATAATGGATTTGGAATAATCGATGGTGGTATATGATAGGAGAAATACTTCTACACCGTATCCTTGAATTTTGTTCAGGGATTTAATTCTGATTAAATCAGAGCGTCAGATAAGGACAACGAAATGATTCATCGTGGACGCATTGCTGAGAATAATTATTTTCTAATAAAGACTAGAAAAAAAAGTGTGTCATTGAATCAATAACCACCTCTTTTCATAATCAAAGAATGGTTGGTCTTGTCCATTTTTCATTCGTAGTTCTAAGATGTGATTAACCACACATGGATGCAATCTATGATATAGTGTTCTTGAACCTGTCCCTTACTCCTTCGGATATCATTATTTGATCTCCTTGCGCCTCTGATTCAATTATTCTTGTTGCTGAAATCTTTATTCCATATGTATGATTTGTTGGTAAATATTGTTGAGCGTAGTAGAGCAAATGGCGGAACTGTATTACCTGAAGGCGCATTTGATTATCTATAAAATAGGAAGGTAGACAAATAAAGTCGATGAGCAACAATGACAGTTAAAACAAAGTGCATTCGAGATCCCGTTGATATGGAAAATGATGGCCTTAG
>JAATVS010000695.1 GCA_014523695.1 Nitrososphaerales archaeon TH5895 | reverse complement strand
TCGAGAAAAGAAACAAGTATCTTGAATTTGCAGGCGAAAAGAACGTAGAATTCCTTCTTGTCATTGACTCGGACGAGTATGCAGTCATAGACGGAGCGGAGTTTCTGCATAATCTGGAAAAATTAAGAAACTTAAAGATGACTAATGGTAGTCACGATGATGGCGGGGGCAATACTGATGTTTATGGAATCAAGATTTTTGAGAAACATATTGAAAAACCAGATTACATTAGAGAAAGGTACATAGAAAGGCTATTCTACAAACCAGGAAAGCTAAGATATCAGTCCATTCATTGCAACCTGGTGGATGTTGATAATCCATTAAGAAATTTTACAACTGGAAAATATTCTTCTGAGATTCATGGTATAACCTTATACAACGATGATGATCTTAGGACGAGTAACTATTTAAAAAGAAGTATACAGTATCAAAGCCGTCTTCTTGAGGGTGAACGTGTCGCTCGTAAAAGGATATTCAACTAAAGAGGATCGAGTTAACAAACAAACATCTGGAATATCAAAACTAATTCACATGGGAAAAAATATCACCACCACTAGTTTATTATTTATTTTAAAATGAAAATAAATTGGATTAGCAATTACAGATACAGATGCGAATATGCATTGTTTTGTGAATAAACATGATTGCAGCAATCTTTTTCAGTGTTGACAAGATGGGCCGTACTGTGACTTTGAGTTCGATCAGTATTCTTCCTGCGGACTTGGGAGGTATCAGTCTTCCAAAGATCTAATAAACCACTTCACTCTCACACCAGAATTTTGACATAACTGACTTCACACTAGCAACAGCGACTGGATTGAATAAGCGCACAATGATTCATATGCATACCGAGGTCGGCATAAAGGGACAACTGATACAGGGTTTGATAATAGGTGTCACTACAGATACACAATTTGGTAGCGATGTGAGTTCATTCTATCTCTTTAGTGCCTAAAGAAATCGTAATGAATACACGTAAGCTATGAAAGTCGCCAAATACGCCCTGACTATAATCCTACCATTGCCCACCTGCAGTTCTATAACGATGTTATTACCTGTTCATAGCTATGATCGAAAATTTCTATAATATTACCAAAAGGGTCTTCACAGAATGCAATTTTATATCCTTTCTCAGGAACAAATTCCCAAATCTCAGTTCGTTGTTTTCCTCCGCCTTCGGATATCCTTTTGCATAGACCTTCAACATCTGGATCAGTTATGCAAATGTGAATAAGCCCTGACTTCCAATACTCAAAATTATCCGTTCGCCTTTCCGCCCTTGGTTGAACGTATTCGATGATTTCAAAGCCTACTTGATTAGCGGTACTTAGCCAAGCCATCCGCATTTTTTTGATTTTCGGTCCATGAATGTCTTTGATTGCTCTGCCTTTAAGTGAATCATCGGCAACAATTTCAACTGCCTGCTTTACCGCGGTAAATCCCAATACTTCCATATACCATTTCACGGCTTCATCTAAGTTAGGTACGCTGATTGCAATATGATTGATTATTTTCGGATACACTCTTGACAAAGGTGCATTAGCACTCATTTACTGATTCCGCATTATCATTACTTAATATCATTTCTGTAAATAATTGTAAGACGGTGAGTTAGATGTGAGTTCGGACATTGCATCATCATTTGAATAATAAAGGAAAATACCTCTATTTTAGAGGGAAATTCAAAACTAAAGAAATCTGATTCAACCACTCATCTGCACATGGACTTGCACATTCTTTGCACGGTGATTTTTCTAATTGAACTCATCATGAATAAATATTGGTCCCAGGATATTACGTCGAATTTATGGATAGTGGATACAGAAATGTTATTGAATCAAATAGCTAACAAAAAAAAGTTTAGATTGCCAGTATGTTCCTAGCGTTGAGTTGAGGACAGTGCTCCGGTATTCTCGTCTCCTTGAATTTGAGAGTTAATATTTGAACAGTAAGTTGATGTCTCTACGAGTTCTTCGTAACCTGAAGATAATGGTCCAACATCACCGGCCTCGGTATTTCCACAATTATTTTCTTGGCTACTGGGTACTCTTGGAATATTCTGCACTAATTGAAGATGGTATGCCTATTGTGTACGCTAATATGGCTGTGACGGCTACTCCCAAAATGATCCAGTTTTTTACTATCATGTTGCTTTCTTCAAAGAAAAAGCATACTATAGTTTATCTACATTAAATCGCTTATTGTAGTCAGATATATCTCTATTTCTAATCGGGTTGATTTACTACTGATGAATGTTTTTATGAATTTGATAGTGGATTCTTATTGCTGCTATAACTAGCCCAATCAGCCTTTACTTCGTTTCTATTTTTCAAATTGAGGTTATGCTTAAGTCCCTCTGAATTGTCTGATCAAAGGTTCTCAATTGCTTAGATGGGAAATATGAATCCCAATTCAATATGATATCAACTGCCTGAATAATTTGTTATGATACATAGCTGGTATATCATGATTCGTCAGCAGCACACCACTTTCTTAGAAAACCCTTCACTGCGTCCATATCTTTGAATATGTAACTCTCGTTCTCGATAGACTCACTGAAATCGCTAGCAGGGAGGGGCGAAGAGTTGAGTACAACAATGCACTTCACTCCAGCCCTCCTAGCTGCTTGCACTCCCAACGGAGCATTCTCGACTACTAAAGCGTTGGTGGAAGGTACGCCAAGCCTACCTAGTGCCGCCAGGTATGCGGCAGGATCGGGCTTTCCTTTTCCTTCAAATTCGTCACCGTTTATTGCAACATTGAACACGTTGGATCCAAAATTGTTCTCTATAATAGTATCTAACTCTTGTTTGGATGAACCTGTAACAACAGCCTTCAAGCAGCTTCTTGGGCATTCAGATATTAATTCTTTAACGCCACTGAATGGTTCTGGAATTTGCTTCATCTGCATAAAGATTTCCTTTTTTCTCATGCTAATCTTTTCAGCAAGAGTACCTAAATTTGTCACGCCCTTGCGGATCTCATTTGCTTCAAGATCAAGTATTTTTCGAGCCATTTCCATTATAGGCATCCCTTCAAGCATGTAAAATGTTCTCTCTTTCAGATGAATCTT
>JAATVS010000131.1 GCA_014523695.1 Nitrososphaerales archaeon TH5895 | reverse complement strand
AGTGCCAATAGCAGAAGCTCTATCGATGAGATCTAGGGCCATGAACTTGCCCACATTTCCGAATCGCAACATAACATCTAACTGCTTCTGTATTATATTGTTGATTGACTCTACGTCTGAAGCCATATCTAGCCCCTTCAGTGTTATCCTGTACCTGCCATTTTCTGCCTCTTCAATTAATCCTTCTTCCAATAACCGACCGAGCATTGGATAGATCAGACCAGGGGACGGCCTCCACTTTCCATCGCTCTGGAGAACTGCTCTGTCAATAATTTCTTTTCCTGTCATAGGAGCATCCTTAAGCAAGTTTAACACATAATGTCTTGAGAAACCCCGAGGAATTGAGCTGCCTACCCTAGAAATCCAATTTGATAGCATATCACTAGTAATATCGCTAGAGACATATTTAAGTTTTAGCGCCAATATTTCTGTCGCGTACCCGGGAGATGTGCTAACTAGTTGCAAGACGGGAGGTCGTGTTGCGACGCAGGTGGCTTTTATAGTTCGTCAGAAATAGCTAAAGAAAATGGGAAAGAAGTTAACAATCATAGTTTTTGGGATCGTATTCGGCGTCTTGCTTCTAATCGGTATGGCTGTTGGATATTACATGGCACTCTACAATTTAGACAAAACAGAACTTCTCATTCTCGGAGCTTTTGGATTTGCATTTTTAACTTGGGTTGGCGTGAAGCGGAACGAACACCCACAATTAATCAAACCGGTGTATTCAGAACTGAAAACCCCGAAGCGGTACATGGTGAAAAATATATCGAATCAATATATTATTTACAAGTTAAGTTGGTTAGTGGAGATGGGATGGTTAACAATTGTCGTGCATCAGTCACTGTGCAACAAACCCCATTAACTTATTTATGCGGAACTTGGAGACTGTCGAAATATGAATCGATCTCAATTAGCAAAGCGCGACCAGAATATCTGGAATTATTCAGGCTCAGAGAATACGAGGACGACCGGGCTAGACAGTTCGTTTTTTATAGCGCTTCATCTCTCACGGATGACTTCATTCAATCGTTTGATATAGCCGAAAATGTCATAATGGTAACATGGGGTTCGGAGAACGGGAATATACCAAAACCACATACAAAGACTATACGAGATAATGGATGAATCTTATGTTATGAATGCTCAGCCTCGTTCCGCTAAATAATCCCCAATAACTACACGAGCAGTCTCAGCGACTGTAGCTAATCGACGCTTCTTTCGTTCACTATCTAAATCGTTATACATCTCATCAGTCATGGCGACTGTAAGTTTTTTCATTGCCATATACCGCTATAACCTCCAATAGCAATCATTATAAATCTAATGCTGGTTATAGTCTACGGGTGGCAATAGATGGCAATAGACGCTAGAAAAGTTCGTGGCTTAGAGATCGCTAATACAATCGGCAACCGTAGCGCTAAAGCCGTCTCAATCAAACGGCTGAATAAACTAGCCTACAAAGTCAGATCACAATCAAACCCCGATCAATGGTACAATGTTATCAACACATATGACGATGGTTGGATTTGTGAAATGCGCCAATATTTCTGTCGCGTACCCGGGAGATCCTCAGACGTGTCGCGTTGAGGGATGGTGCGTGTTGTGCCTCGGGTGGTCTTCCACTTATTTATAGCTCGTCGAGGATAACTAGTCATTGCAAATACGTGCACATTTTAAGACAATTACTATGAGCGTAATAATTGGCCTGTTAGTAACTTACATAGTGGCAGCGGTCAATAACATCGCAAAGATTTTTGCAAATGACAATCAATCTACAATAACCAATGTTATGGCAATTGGTGTAGTATTTGCCGTAATTGGCGCGACAGTTTTTTCAGTATTACTGCTACAACGCTGGAGAAACAGAGACGGTGAAAAAGAGACCTCTATCCCATTTTACAAGCAAAGCGATCTTCATAGACTCCCAGAATTTTTGTCAAATGGGACCGAGCTTTATCTTGTCGGAATAACGTTACAGGAATTACAACAGACCAGTAAGACTATCACTAATGCCTTACGCAAACCAAATGGGAAGGTCAATGTTTTGGTATGCGATCCACATCATCGATTCATGAGAAAGATT
>JAATVS010000130.1 GCA_014523695.1 Nitrososphaerales archaeon TH5895 | reverse complement strand
GCCTCTGCATGCAAAACCGTGCTTATAGATATTTCCTAGTTACAACCTCCAAAGACTTTGAACAAATCACTACTCTCGGTTTCCAATTTCTTTTTGCTTTTCGATCTAGCTTTCCTCATAGCAAATACAGCGGCGGCCATCCTATGACCGCTAATATTAGCCTGAGCATAATTAAGATAAGAAAAAAGTATTTTCCGCAGAGCTTGTACTCGATCGAAATTATTTAACTGCATTCTCATTAATTCTAGTCTTCAGTTGTCTTATATCTTACTCCTATCCAGAAATAAGCCCCTTTCTCCTACTCCGATTCTAATGCGTTTGAGACATAGGATCCGAGTCAATGGATACCCTTGTAAACTTTGATAATAACCATTATAAATGGAATTCTGGAAATTTAAAGCGCTTACTTAATGTATGAACAAAAATAGAAAAGCTATGGCATGATTCCATATCTTGGTAATACAGTCTTACAATTCTTGCATCTATATAATGGTATTTTAACTCCTTCCTTCCCTTATTGCCTGATAGTCCAAATTTGCTATAATTAATCTCCCTTCATTATGCGCATAGCCAAACATTCTTCTTCTGACCAAGCTCGCTTTAATGGCATTATCTTTTTAGTTCGTGGAGCTTCGTCCCACCAACCTATAAGACCTTTGCATCTACTGCATCGAAGCTCTGTTCTTGAATCACTTATCTTGAAAAATTCTACAGCCTTGGATTTGGTTAACCACCGACTACAAATGCAGTCTTCCGTCCAATGCAATATAATATATTATAGGCAATATAAGATATTACGTGCTGTGATCCACCATACTATTAGAATAGTACTATGATCAGTACTAGCAGATTCACGTAGTCTTTTAGCTATTATTGATCTAATAATATATACAAAACCTATGCCGTATCTGTTGAACCTACTACTACCTCTGCAGTAGCAAATCTATCTCTTAGAGAACTAATCTTAATCTTTACGTTTTTGTCCCCAGCTTTTACATCTTTTACAAAGATTATAAAACCTTGAATTCGTGCGATGCCGTCTCCCGCACTACCATTATCAGTAATGTCTACTGTGTATTCTTTCCCTGTTTCTACAGGTTTTGAGGAGCCGCCCGTTGTTCTTCGAGAAAAATCTCTCGTGTTCTGTCCGTAACTCATAAAATCTCGTATTTAACAGGCATAATGGTAATATAATGTATTATGAAGTCTATCTCATTCTAATACCTTGTCTGAATTTGATTTGCCACGTTGGCTCCGACTTTCTCTTCTTATTAACCAATAATTCCTATGCGAGAATTGAATTGTGAATTGGAGCTCGGTCTTCAGTTTTTGTTGTTGTGGTAGCTAGTTAACCTTGATGCAAATTGCGTATATTCATCCAATGTGCAACAATCTTAAATCCATCTATCTACTCAATCTTTTGAAAGGAGGTCTCGGAAATATGACCTTCACAGGATGTCGTATCGCAGGTTGAATCATTACTATCTCGCCCTTGTCCATATGAACAATATTATGTTTGGTTGTATCATCTAACATTGCATAAGGATTTTTTGATAATTCAGACATTCCTAGTTTCGCAATCATGTGGATTCCTGTATTGTCATGTAAAATAGGATCAACTGCGCTCTTAAATTGCTGAGCTGAAAGAAGGATGGTATCCCTCGATTTACCTGCTATCAATGTTTTTGTAATCTGTTCTGCTACGGAGGTCCGTCTGCCCATAGGATAAGCCTGCGGAAGGAATCGGTTTATCTCGTCTATAAATATCAAAAGGTACTTTGGCCTCCGGCTCTGTTCTACACTTCTTGTTATTTGACCGTCAGCGTCGTAGACATGACGGACATCTTCAAAATTAGAGCGAGAGGAGTATAACTCATCGATATTTTTCATGACATCACCAATAACCAATGATTGCTCTTCAACAGTAGGAATCATGGCAATATCAATGACGAATACGTCCCCAGCTTTTATTCTTCCTATTTCATTTCCTAAGTAAGTGCTAGTCTCTCTTTTATCAGTAAACATTGAAGATCTCTTATATTTCTGCAGTAACCCCGAGAAATGCAGATATGTCGATTTGTGAGTTATTATCTCCGCAGGATAGTCCTTGTATTTGACTAGATCTGACCAAGTTATTACTGTTTTGCCTTCCTTATCTTTAAGAGGCCACGATTCATAAATATAATTAATTATTGCAGACAGATTGTATCGTGGATCGTAGGTTTCAGAGGAGAGTAAAAGATCAAGTCTATCATATATATCATTCAGTTCATAGGAGTACGTCTGATAGTTTGAAGGGATGTGAACTGAGATGGGATTTCCATCTATACCTCTGGGAAGAAAATATGTAACTTTGCTGAACGGCTCAGGAGATATTTGTAAGAGATCGTACAATTCACTGTCTCTATCCGTAACTGTTCCCTGAGCCTCATCTATATACAAAAGATCGTCTTCACGCGTATTAAAGACTATGATAGCAACTTCGTTCTTCTGGATCAATTTTTGGTACAAGGAATGCAATAGAAAGAGCAAGTAGGACGTTTTCAAGTTCCCTGAGATTCCTGACGCATTGATGTGTGCAGCATCCGGTCCGGCGAGATAAGACATGGCCATTGGTATCGCTATTTTATTCCCATTGGTCATTTCTATTACTCCAGCCATGACTGGGTCTTCCATTTTGGGGATCCCCAAGGCTAAAAGAATTTCATCGCTATTTGCAAAACTTACTGATGCATCAATTCCAACTGGCATTCTTACAATTACACTGTTGCTGCTCTTGCCTTCTTGTCCGTCATTTTTATTCTGAACATTAACCATTACCGCCACCTTAGCAATCCTTGTTCCTTGATCTCGACGTTCTCTATTATCACTCGTCGAGATATCTGAATCATACTGGCGAGGCATGGTGTACGTGCCCCCATTGGTCTTTTGCTCGATGCTATGAATATTAGATACAGTTCGCAATTCCTTTATGATGCCAATTGTGTGAGTACTGTAAATGTTGTCCACACACACAAAATCAAATGGTCCTACGATTACATTAGGGCCAATCGAGAACCAGAATTCGTCCATAGTTATGGGAAATCTCGCTGATTCGATTGTTCTACCGATATTATTTCTTAAGTTTGAAATCTCATCCTTTGCTAGCTCCTTCGTAGTCAAAGACTTAGTTATTCATGTGTAT
>JAATVS010000129.1 GCA_014523695.1 Nitrososphaerales archaeon TH5895 | reverse complement strand
GGCTCCAACAGCTCCAATCACAGGTGAACCAAAGAAGCCGCCGAACGCTCCAGCTATGGAACTGTAAACAAGTACTTGAACATCGTCTTTCTTGAGCCGGAGTCGTTCTGAAAGATAGCTTCCGAAACCTCCAGTCAGAAAGGTTAGAGGACCTTCAGGACCAATTGCAGCACCACTCCACAACGATATGAATGCTTGAAGCATAATGCCAGGCACTTTGCGAGGATTGATTCGGCCAGTCTGGGCATACTGGCTCTGGGCAACTCCCAGTCCCCCATTCTGCCCAAAAAACTTGATAACAAGGCCGACAAATACCCCCGCGACTGTGAGCAAGACCAGTGGCCATATGTTGATGTTAAGTACAATTAGGCTTACTTGCTCAAAGAACTTGATGCCTTGATTATAAAGTGTGATATAACCTACAGTAAGCAGGGAGGATAGGGCGCCGAACAGTGCTGCATAGATAATCAACTTGTAAAAGCTGATCTTCAAACCTGCATCCGGTTCATTTGTCATAGTGATCTACACGTCTCTGTGACTGCCGTCTTTTTATTTGACAATATAATAGTTGGAGTCAGTGTTAGTAATCTCAGAGTGTCAAATATCTTCAAAGCAAGTTAATGTGGCTATTACTAAGGCTCTTATTAAAAGCAAACTCAGAAAGGATGATTGTTTGGTCTGCACTCCAGGATTTAGTGTAGTTAGGTGTTGAATGGGTTAATCGCCCTTTACGATGCAATAATAGACGAGGCTACCTGTCACGTTGAGATGTTTCTGGCTTGACAATTATCCATGCCTGAAATACCCGTTTTCTTTAGATTCTCCTGATCTGCTTTTTGGGAAAACTTATTTTATGGATTGCACACGAAAACATTAAGTTGTTATGGCTAACGCAATCTAAAGGACCTCCCTTGGTGAATGACCAGATGTCCGCATCTCAAAAAAACTAGACCGGGTTTGAGAGCACATATCCTGACTAAATTAGGATTAGGCCATTCCTTATGACAATTTGTAGAATTCATTCAACCCATTTAACGACTTTCTTGGTCGCTAACGTTTGAGGAGAACAGAAGACCGGGGAAGAAGGTTTTGCCTGGAAAATTGCTCTAGGTCGTAAAATTAATATTCTACCAGAGCATTTACGGGTAATAGAAAACTTTTGGCGAAAAATTTTATGTTGATGCTCATGGCAATTACCATTACTACTATTGCCTTGATGGTATTGATGCCAACTATGAATGAGACTCCGTTGCTTGTAACCTCCACATTGGCACAGGAAGAAGAGGAAAATAGTGGAGATCTCACTGAACCTGAGGATAGTATGCCTTTCGGGGGAGAAACGGCAGGTACTTACAGTATTGGGCCAGATCGATACGGGTTAAGAGTCCAGGTAAACATGGATGACTCACCAACCAATGGCACCTTATACATAGCTTGGCTGGTAGACAATTCTACAGGAAATGATATAGGCATTGGACAGCTCGTTGATGACGAATTGGCAGCCACTCAGCAGATTACAAATTCGAGTTTATATAATTTAATTGAAGTCACAGAGGAATCGCCTGATGCTGTCGGTACTTCAAGGAATCAGTCTGCAATAGTTGCCGGTGCTGAGATCGAAGGTTAGTCAGCGAATCAAGTAGTCGCTCCTCCCGTACTTCCGATCGAAAGTCATTGGTTTGAGCAGCTGTGCAAATCATTCATTTTTATAGATATCTCATCTAGAATCCGACAGTAGCGGATTTTGCAGGGCACTGATGACATGCACTAGCATTTTAATCCTTCTCAATCGAGATGGTAGCCGATTGGACATATGCCTTAGGGTAGTCGGAAAGCATTGTCAATGCTGGCAAATACAGAATTTAAATTGGAGGGCCTAAATACATCGTTGCCTTTAAAGTATCAGTTTTCCTCCTCCTAGAGGATATCATTTTAACCTAAAGAAAAGATATTAGTACTATGCTAAATAGAGTATTGAGAATGATGCATATTTATAGAGCAAAATGAAATATTCCAAAGGAGTAGTTATGGTAAAAGAAAATATCAGAAGAGTATGACTTTTGAAGAAGTACCTTGAAAGATATCGTTAACAGGGTTTTTAAGAGAACGCTAATTAGATTATCCGAAATTGGCATCAATATTGAAGACGCCCTGTTAAGGAAACCTCAATTCCATCGCAATTTTCTGGACTATCAGACTACAAATCAACTTAGGGATTCTTATGATTGATTGTCTCCACAGGCTATACGACATGGTATATTATTCAAGATACTTCCGTTCCTAAGAAAATGATGTCACCTCGCTCTCGTTTTTTTTATCTCCCTAATGGGCAAGCATTTCCTCATAATTTTGTTGTGGATGTATACCGCGTCTAGAAATCTAAGGTACAAATAGATTCCTGTTCTCTCAATTTTTATAATGATTCATCGCACGAGTATCATAAGTCCAGAGAACAGACATGTTTATTTACATCACTAGTAGTATATCGAAATATGTTTGAGGTTCAACTCGGCGGTGCTGCAAAGATTAATTTGGGTCTCGTAGTCGTTGATATGCAGAATGGATTCGTAGCTAAAGATGGGTCATACGATAAATTGGGAATGAACACACCATTATATAGAGAAATTATTCCTAAAGTGAGGCAGCTTATAGATTTGTGTAAGTCCTTGGACATACCGGTATTCTACACAGAATCAGTTAGGGAAGCAAGCGGGATAGATCTGTTGACCAAAATTCACACACTTTTACCTAAGTCTAGGGAAGAAAGATTGAAGATACCGATTTGCGTGCGAGGAACTTGGGATGCTCAGACGATTGATGAGTTAAAGCCAAAGGAAGAAGAAGGCGATCATGTGATTATAAAAAGAAGAGATTCAGCATTTCAAGATACAGAGCTCAGAGTATGGTTACAGAGTGCAGGCATTAATGTCCTGATCTTTTGTGGTGTTGACACCTCAATATGTGTAGAAACTTCAATTAGAGATGCATTTAATCTCGGCTATGACATTATCTTAATTTCCGATGCTACTGCTTCAGGCATGAAAAACCATTATGAAACAACACTGGCAAGGGTACGAGATTACTATGGATTGGAGATGAATATTGAAAGATTCATTAAAATGATTACAAACCTCAACACTGCAAGACATAAGAAGGGTCTCGACTTAATCGAGTACAAGCAGGTAATAGACAATTTCATAAGTGAGTTCGGACTACTGGACTTTAGAGATTTTAGAGTAGTAGCCCCTGAGCAGGCGGCTTGACTTTATTGAAGGTACCGTGTGCATATCCAGATAAATAAGAGAGCTCTAATTCAAGAACGGTTCCTCAAAACATCTTCACGCACGTGCACAGTGATGAGTTAGTATCATAAAATCAGTTCTAGTCAGACAACAGCCTCTGCAGATCTAAATATGTTTCCTTGGTAATCTCACCCTTTGCCAATCTCAGCTTTAATATTGTTTTTACCTCCTTTTCTGAAGTCGAT
>JAATVS010000128.1 GCA_014523695.1 Nitrososphaerales archaeon TH5895 | reverse complement strand
TATGGGTATGTCAGACCTGTATGGTAGCAAAGAGACTAGAGATGATAAAGAAAGTCTAGCAACTATCAACTTGGCGGTAGAAGAAGGTATCAACTTCTTTGACACTGCAGATTACTATGGAATGGGTCACAATGAGCTATTATTGAGGGAAGCTATGAAGGGAAGACGAGAGAAATTCTTTGTCTCTGTCAAGTTCGGAGCATTACGTGGCTTAAATGGTGAATTTACCGGTATTGACATGCGTCCGATTGCTATTAAGAACTTTGCATCTTATTCTTTGCAGAGGCTTGGTACTGACTATATTGATCTTTATCAACCGGGGCGTCTGGATCCGCAAGTCCCAATTGAGGATACAATCGGTGCTATTGCAGATTTGATCAAAGAGGGCAAAGTTCATTATCTTGGTCTTTCTGAGGCAACCGCAGATCAGATAAGGAGAACCCATAAAATACATCCGGTATCAGCAGTCCAGATCGAGTATTCGCTTGCAAGTCGAATAGTCGAATTCAAAATCCTGCCAACCACGCGTGAACTTGGAATAAGTCTGGTAGCTTACGGTGCGTTATCCCGTGGACTGCTATCAGGTCAATCACCTCGTCATCTTCAACAAGCTGATTTCAGAAACTATCTTCCACGGTTTTCGGCGAAAAACAGAGAACATAATACTGCGATGGTTAATAGGCTAAAGAAATTTGCTGAGAGCAAAGGGGCGACTGCAGCCCAACTAGCTCTGGCTTGGGTCTTACAACAAGGAGAAGACATTATAACTCTTATTGGAACATCGAGGAGGTCGAGACTTGTTGAAAACTTGAGGTGTCAGAATATCCAACTCAATGCACAAGATCTAGCTTTTCTCGACGAAACTTTTCACGAAGGTGCCATAGCCGGAGATCGTTATCCCGAATTTATCACAGATATTGTTAGGTAGAAAAGAGGATATAGAAATGTTTGAGGTATTCTAGATCGCACCATCAATTGTACACACCATTATTCCATATGCAGAACAGAGAAATGTTAGTTTAATTGCAATTGTTACAACAGGTAGATCTGGTTCTCGAGACTGTAACTTGGGGAGGCTGTAGCTTCAGCTTCAGGTATTTCATCACATGCAGAATATTTTGTCGTTCCATCTACTGGTCTTCCAGAATAATTGTGAAGGGTGATCTAAGAAATCTACAGAACAAAATATAAAACCTGTGACTTGATGAACTTGAATTACTGTTTACTGTAATCCCAAGTTGAGTAATATTTTGGACTGATTTCCAGTACAATGGATTGACCATTCTTTATCGCCTCAATAAGTTCGTGAGCTATTGGATGTTCTAAGTTTCCAAAATATCGAAGATGTATTTTCTGGGCGATAAGGATGTTAAAGTTTACGTCTTCATGTACCATTGCACTCCCTTTACCACGTACGCCTTTATAAGGAGGATTTGGATCGTCGATACAAAAGTAAATCATATTATTCCTAGATAGATTTTCAATTTTCTTAGAATGTTTTCCTGTTTCGACGTAGATCTTCTCCTTTGAAGAGTCGTAATAGTACCAAGCAGGATGTATGTTTGCATGACCGTTCTCATCCACTGTTCCAAGGTGGATGTTCAGAACCTTTGTTGTTAAGAAATCCTTTGTGTCTTGTTCACTAAGGGGTTCTCCATACCCCGGACTAGCGTCTAAAATCTTTAACATATAGAAGAGGACGTTTTCATATATTTAAGCAGTTATTTTGGTTCTTGATTTCAACTCGATATTTCAAATGGTCGGGATAGAGTATGAACTCTTTACTGAAAAATGCAATGCATTGCAATAAATATACTCATATTAGATTGAAATTCCCTGGGTATGAAAATAATACTATTGGAAATGTGATCGTCAGCGCGAACTCCATTTATCACTAGTTTAGGACCCAACAAGAGAATCGTCGCGTCGACATTTTCTTGTCAAGTCATTGTACCGCAAAGCAAATTAGCAAATCATATGTTCCAATATGTGTGTTGTTATCAGTACCTACAAACTGCACAAATGAAACGAAAGCAGAAGAGAAGAGAAGAATATGCAGTGTGCTTTATTGAAATTGACTTTCTTCTTCCGGATATTGGCATGAAATTGAAATTGTGTGTAAGGGAGATTCCAAACTTGGCATCGTATACTTTAATGAATGACGAATCCTGTTCAACATTATGTATGATACAAATAAAGAAATGGAGACCGCTGCGCTTTGCACACCGATGAGTTAAAAAGAAGTATTAGCCTCTTTCAGGCGATCACTTATGGAGTAGGCCTGATTCTAGGCGCTGGAATATATGTAATTATTGGAGATGTAGCGGCGATTGCTGGCAATGCAATGTGGATTTCATTCATATTGGCTGCATTAATTGCTATAGTAACAGGATTCAGTTATGCTGAATTATCATCTATATTCCCAAAAAGTGCTGCAGAGTATGTCTACTCGAAAAATGCATTTGATAGTAATTTTGTGGGATCGATAGCAGGTTGTATGATTATCTTTGTTGCCATAGTTTCCGCAGCTACGGTTGCGATCGGATTTGCAGAATACTTTGCTGCAATGATATCCTCACAACTTAATCCAATATTATTTGCTGTTCTCATAATGTTAGTATTATCATTTATCAATTTTTATGGAATATCGGAATCTATAAAGCTTAATACGGCTTTCACATTCATAGAGCTTGCAGGGCTGGTCCTAGTAGTCGTTGCAGGCTTTTGGTTGGGCTCACCAGAGAAGACTGACTATTTTGAAATCCCAAGCGATACTGATCTATTTGAGATTCCACCTAATGTTGTTGTTAGCGTTCTCTTATCTGGCACTGGACTTATTTTCTTTGCTTATTACGGTTTTGAGAACATAGTTAACATCTCCGAGGAGACGAAGAATCCTACTCGAGTAATACCCTTAGCAGTACTATTCTCTATAGTCATAACAACTGTCATCTATGTAGTTGTGGCATTTGCCGTCACAGCTTTAGTGGGATGGAAGGATTTGTCACAGTCACAAGCTCCACTAGCTTTGGTTGCAGAGAGAGCCTTGGGGAATAACGGTAATTT
>JAATVS010000694.1 GCA_014523695.1 Nitrososphaerales archaeon TH5895 | reverse complement strand
ATCATATCAACTGTATTCATAGGACAGGCTCCACCTAATGAGAACGCAAAAAA
The DNA here is from genome assembly GCA_014523695.1 of Nitrososphaerales archaeon TH5895. Classification (GTDB taxonomy): domain Archaea; phylum Thermoproteota; class Nitrososphaeria; order Nitrososphaerales; family Nitrososphaeraceae; genus TH5896. The sequence continues at coordinate 6,649 of JAATVS010000694.1, read as the reverse complement.
TAAGGCGATAGCTCAAGATAATGTGTCAGAAATAGAATGGATAGATTTACAGATGGTTGATAACAAAAGCCTTGCCTTCGATCACAGAGATATACTCTCACATTATAAAAAATGGAAAGAGTCAGGGGGGACATTTTGGTCATCAAAGAAATGAACTATGTGTGTGACGTCTATATTTCCAGATTTTAACAATTGTACTTTGTGTAAGAGGAATTGAAGTAGTATCCTTTTTTTATCCATACATAGCCATGTTCTACAATATGACTCGATTGCCATTTTATAATCATTGGTGTTGGCTTATGGATAGATATGAAATGCTTTATAGTATGTTGAATATATTACCTGCATGAGTGAAGATATGGAATCAGCACAAAAGAATCAAAAAAAGATTGGAGCAGCAGAAGAGAATCCGGAAACATCTGGTCCTGCAGAAAACCTCCGTGAAGAAGCTGCAGAGATGACAGACAAAGATCAAGACACGGAAGATCCAGTTTAGCTAAAATATTTCATATTATTTTTATTGGCCATTGCATAATTAACTACTGGTTCTAGTCACAGTCTGATCGCAATCAGATTATATGAGTCATGGATTTAAAGGGCTTGATACACATAAGAAAACTATTGTCATTTGACGTTGACGTACATCATGGTAGTGAATTTATTCACTCAAACAGCGCCTGCCTGATTTGTGGTATCCTAAGGGATATCACGGTCATCACCTCTGCTCGTTCTTGAGGATTTATTTGTCTTTGATGTTCTTTCAGAAAAGCACCTTCAAAATACGCGTAGATCATTCCAATCGTTAACCCTAAAACGAAGTCTTCCGGTTTATCATACATCCATGTTTTTCTTACTTCCTCCTTTCTATAGTCAGGTATCCAAGGTGGAATCACTTCAATGTAATTGTCAATTATTTTTTCAAGTGTTCCTCTGCTAGCATCATTTAACAAACCCATCATAGGATAATGTATTATGAAGTTTATAAATATCTATACTCAATGTCGTTGTAAATATATACTTTCGAAAATCAATGTCGCATCTATGTGAATATGGCGGAACAGGAGACGATGACTTACATAATAGAATCTAACAAAAGCATACATAATAGCAATAGTACTTCTGAGTATAATCGCGGCATCTCTGTTCTGTTAGAAATTCCATGGTATACAGTGGGACTGCATTAAACACAGAAAATAGTAGAATTGTTCTGAGCTGTTGCATTCACAACTCCACTGATCAGGAAACCGAGAACGGTCATAGTCAATGCAATAAGCAGCTAATTCATAGCGTGGGCTGTTTGATTCTTTCTACCCGTACCTACGACTTCGAATACGATAAAAAGTGTCATTAAATCTCGTTATATTCATTTTTTATCTCATAATAAACAAACTATAAAATGATAACTTGTCAAATTGATTCGAACAACGTGGTGTTCTGGTCTAACCAACTTATGCTTTTACGGTACTGTTCTGTTGCATCTTATCATATCTAATTTTCATAATCAACAAAGTAATGTTTAGAGCGAAACCTGCAGTATTGGTACCAATTATGACAGGGTCGGATCGGATAAATCCATAGATAACCCAGAGTAACATTCCACTTGATATAAGAATCATTAGATGAGCAGACACATCAAACATCTTCTTGGTTTTGTAAGCTTTCATAAGCTGTGGTATGAATGATGATAGAACCAGTATGCCTGCCACAGTACCAATTATATCAGCATACGCAATAAGATCTTCCATTACATTCTCAATGATTACAACATTGGATATAAGAGAAAATAATTAAGCGGGTCTAATATTGACTTGGCTCACGTATCTATGCATGTATCGAATGTTTCGCACTATGAATCTAATTTATTTAGCTCGTGATGGAATTGCCAAAGATTGTTCTTTTGTTCTGTGCTCTTCGAAGGGCGTAAACTGTTCAATGCTAATGGGCAAGCATAGATATTGAAATAATAGAAAGAAGCAGTTTGCTCCGGAGCTCCTCTTATAACTGGTACTGGTACACCCATGGATGTCAGGTAGTGTAGGAGTAGAGTAGGGAACGAATTTTTGTTTGGCTCCGTACCTAACAGGGGGTCATCGAAGTATAATTCTTTTCATTTCTTCAATGGTCACAACCACAAGTGGTATATCAAAGATGATGTGTACGCCACAATCGCCTAGCATGTTAGCATAGCATAGCTACATATGAAAGCGTATTCGATATTCAGGTAATTGAGCTTTTTAGTTATCAAAACACCCACATTGTCAAAGTTTGCATCTGCATTGCCATTCCGATGAGTTACTGTGAGCTGAGTCACTGCAATATTAATGTAGGAAAATGTGGCTATGCTTGCATTGCAATTAAATGCCCTCTACTGAAGTATATTCGTTAGTGAGTTTTAACTAGTTTTCGTAGTTAGTGAGCTTGTTACTTATTATGAGTAATGTTGCATTAGTACGCTTGAAATGAAGACAGCTAATAATTACGCAACTTTAGTTGCATTTGTCGTGATGGCAGGATTGATGGCATTTCCTGTCCTTAGTTCAGTACCCAACGAATCTATAATAACAACTGCAGCTACTGTTTATGCACAGTCCCAATCAGAGTCACAGCAACAAACATCTCAACCACCAGAAGAACAAAAACCACAAACCGGTACACAATACATATTCAACAACCAAAGTAGACCAGCAAATGCTCCTGAACACTGTGCATCATTAGCTCAAGTGGTTAGCGGAAAAGGGCTTCCTGATTATGATTTATGCGATATCGTAGTCTACCGTCAAGCACCAGCAATAACTAGAAACGATGGACTGGTAATAAATAACTTTTCAGGTATAGGACATTATATTGAGCTTGCGTCGGCAGCTGCGCTAAACAATACAGAAGCGTTTCAAGCCAATACAACCAACCAAAATATGTCAGCTGCGTTTGGAGAGTGGGCCTTACTTGATTCAGAAGTAGTTCCTGTACAAGATCTTATGCAAAAATATAACTGGACTGAAACTGCTTTGCATCATCATATGTTAGGTGAAACTCCAAAGATTCTGTTTCTGCACTGGTCAGTAACTGGAAATGCTCAAGACTTGATAAAGCAGGCAAAGGAAATAATAATGCTGACATCGACTTATGATGAACAACAACCAAGAGCTCCTACATCAGCGGGTCCATAATTAACTTCTGTCTTCGTCCTCTTCCTTTATTTTAAATGGATAATAGATAGCATTAAGTTTTTGAAAAGCGAATTGACCTTTACAAATAATTCCTCGAAGAAGAAAGTCTTACTGAGCTGGATAGGCTTAGGCAAGAAAATAAGAAAGAATGGACCATGAGCCACCTCCTGAATCCAATAATAGAGAAGGAAAGTATGTGTCAGAATTACAGACCTTACGAAGCGTGTATATAGACTAGAAAAGGCTAATGGACCAGAATAGTTAGTAAGTAATGGTGCTGCATTGGTAACATTATTTTAGTGATAACGACCTCGCATTTTTGAGATTCAGTCTACATTAAAATTCTGTTATACTGTCAATAAAAGGAGCAGAACAGGCACCAGAAGGTTCGGGTGTCCCAGTTGGAACAGAATATCAGTGGTATATTCTTGCCCATCAGAAGGTTCGGGTGTCCCAGTTGGAACAGAATATCAGTGGTATATTCTTGCCCATCAAAATGTTAGAAAACTAGACGCTAACAATTTCACAACTTCAATGGTTGACGTTAAATACAAATTGGCACTTAAGCGTGCTGACAAAGAAAAATGGAATGTGACAGACAATACACAAAAGAAGAAACTAATACAAGTATTACAAGAAATAACTTCTCAGTTGAAAAGAGAAATGAATCTAGCTTTACGATATTTCATTCTGTAATTCAGGAAATAACTTTGAGATGTCTAGAGCTCTCTTCCTTAGCGTAACTACACTTATTCCTCCGGCTTTTGCTAGTCTTACTTGACTGACTTTATCATGTTCCTCAATCAGACAGGCACCATATAAGGCAGCAGTTGCAAGTGCCTTTGGATCCTTGCCATATGAGATAGGATTCTTCTTTACTATGTCCAACATATCAAGTGCGGTTCTGCAAGTTCTTTGGCTAACATCAGCATTCTCTGCTACCTTTGACATATAGCGAGCTGCATCTACACATGAAGTGTTAATACTTAGCTCTCGTGCCATTATCCTAAAACATTTTCCTGCAAACACGTTGTCGGTGTCTGCTGCTTTCGATATGTCTTCTAGTCGCCTAGGTATGTCCATTTCCTTACATGCAGCATATATTGAAGCAGCTACCATTCCTTTGATTGATCTTCCTTTGATCAAATTGTTGTCAAGTGTCTTGCGGTAGTAATATGCTGCCCTTTCTACTACAGGATCTGTAAGAGTAAGTTTATCTTTGATTGTAGCCATAGCAGCAAAGGCATTTCTTAAGTTTCTACCATGATTTCCGCTGCCAGAGAGTTTATTGTAATATCTAATTTTGTTAACGCTACTTATTTGATCTTGGTTTAATGATGTTCCATACGCATCTGTATTCGAACTAGTTATGACAGATGATAGACCCTTATCAGGAAAGGCAAGCGAAGTCGGTTGACCCAGCTTACTTTTTATATTTGGATCATTTTCAATTGTTATCTGCCTGTCAGAAATTACTGTAGCACAATTAGAACAAATAGTTTCTCCAGTTAGACCATCAAAGATTGTTGAGTATGAATTGCATAAATGACAAATACTACTGGAGGCAGAGAGACTTTGTTCGTCATCGATGATTCTATTAATTAATTTTTCCTGTTGGACATTTCCGTCATGAAAATAGTGCCAAGGCGATACAGTTGATGCGCTTCCTACTAGGGATTCCATAATTGAGATATATTTTTCGTTTTATAAAAGAAGCAGGATTATAATGTAATTGATAGTTTATTTCTGTATGATTGTAATCAATTAATTACAAAGTGTATCAACCATAAAAGTCATACTTCAAATAAACACTCATGCCCTAACTGCAGAGCTAGATTACTATTCTGAGATAGCAGTTTGTTTCGCTAATCTTGTGCACAATGCAAGATGTCTTTTCTCTTCCCTTAGGATAGAATCTACAGTAGTTGAGAGCTTCCTGGTATTCTTCATTTTTCCACCAAGTTTCTTGGACATCGCAGCCAATACTTCATAGTGTGTTACTTCCCCGCCTTCTGCAAGACAGAGGAATTCTATTGCTTCAGAAGAATCTGGATCTGGTCCCATGTAAGTCTGCATCATAGTTGAACACTTTTGAGCAGTCTCTTGTGCAACTTGTTGAATTTTCATTGGATCAAATCCACCACTTTCGTTTGCTAAATTGTGGACTATTTCTTCGAGCTTTGATTGATGATTACCAGCTTGCGACTGCATCTTCTCCAGTTTAGAGAGCATACCGTTCTCATCTAATAATCCCTTCGAGCCTAATTTTTCTACTGCTTTCTGAGCAGACATCTCTAACCCTAATACTTCACCTAACTTCTCTTGGAGCTTTTCAGTGTCAACCATTTGTTACTATCATTATTGCAATATTCTTAATAATGGTATTACGTCCAGCTCTGTATTAGTTTATAGACTCTATATTTGATATTCAGATAATAATACCGGTATACTATCACCATTAAATAGTTTAATCCCTAAAATAGAGCAGTCAAAAGAATTGGAAAGTGATGCCAATCATAACAGAAATATTCCAACTGGCAAATCATATCCTAAACTGTCAAAAGCCACTTCTGGGTATCTAGAGATTGAACACTTCAAACATGCAGACTTGCATACAGGATACTTTTGCTACAATTGTACATATTTCATTAAGGATACGCACTGTGCTATAGTTCATGATTCTGGTCCTGACGTAAACGGTACAAAGTCTGAGATTATAGCTCCGTATGGTGTTTGTACTCTTTGGCATCCTAACGAAGGGGAGGTAAGATGATCATCACACATAAAGAAAGAAAACTGGAGAGCAAGGAGAATATAAAATGACCAAAATAACTCAGAAGATAAAAGAAGCAATAGGAACAGCTGATAACATCAGTAAATTCAAAAAGTTCAGCAAGCTAAAGGCTTCCTATGTAGAATATGATAGATTCTCTGATTCGAACCTTCACGAGGGATATTTTTGCTATAACTGTATCTATTGGATTAATACATCAGGTGGGAAATGTATGCTCGTCGAAGACGAAGGTCCAGATGTACTTGGAAATGTGTCTGACGTAATAGCTCCCCATGGCTGTTGTGCAGGATACGAGGCTAACTTTAATAAACTACATGACACAAGAAGTCTTAGTGACGTTGATGCTGGTGCATCTTTAGATACTGAGAAGAATAAAGAGAAGATAACAACTGCAGACGTGAAATGAGAGAATCGGCTGTCTAGTAAAGGGTTTTCCACCTAATACAATCTTAGGCGCAAGTATTCAGGTAGGTTTTGTTCATCCATACGTAGTCCTAACGTGAGTACTCGAGAATATTAGCGGTTCAGTTGAGGCGAAATAAATGGAAACTTCCAGAAAAAATATCAACATGAATTTACAATAAAGTAGAAAACAGTTTTAAGGAATAATCTACAACTAATATTGACGTTTCCTGCGAAAATGGTATGGCGGGTTTCTGTCCCGTTCCCCGTTTTACTATTGAGGTAT
>JAATVS010000127.1 GCA_014523695.1 Nitrososphaerales archaeon TH5895 | reverse complement strand
TTTAATGAAGAAAACTAACCCTAAAGGATCAAGAAATTCCGACAATAATATGTCAGCTGGAGTTAGGGATGAAATTGTGGACAGGGTCGAAAGAGATTATGTGAAGTTTAAGGAGGATCATACATTCAAATTCCCTACCTGGCTTTACGGTCCTGTTAAAGGTAAACTTCTAACAGTTGAGGTTGAAGATTGTCCGCGGTTTGGCGACAAAGCATTTGTTGAATTTGATTCTGCTAGAACAGCATTCATAAGTGTGGACATGCAGGTTGATTTCTGCGGTCCAAAGGGGTACGTCGATGTAATGGGATATGATCTTGGGCTAACATCGGCTCCCATAAAATCAATTATGTATGTCTTGGAGACAATCCGAAATGGAACAGACATTAAGGTCGTGCATACAAGAGAAGGTCATCTTCCGGATCTTTCTGATGCGCCTTACAATAAAATACTTCGTAGCAAGATAATAGGTAACGGAGTAGGAATTGGTGATACTCCTAACGGAGGCTTGGGAAGATTACTCATAAGGGGCGAAAAGAATTGGGATATCATAGATGATGTTTACCCAATTCCAGGGGAATATATTATAGACAAGGCGGGTAAGGGTGCATTTGGTCAAAGTAACCTACCTTTAATTTTGCGTAATCTCGGTATAACTCATCTTGTTATAACTGGAATCACGACTGATGTATGCGTCCACACCATAATGAGAGAAGCCAATGACAATGGTTACTGGTGTCTACTATTAAGGGATGGCACTGGTGCCACTGATTATGACAATCATCAAGCTGCCCTGAAGCAAATAAAGATGCAAGGTGGTGTCTTTGGGTGGGTTTCTGACTCGCCCAGATTCGTAAAGGCTGTAAAGTCAGCCTTCTGAATTACAAAGTCTCATTAGTCATGGCATGACGGTTGGTGATTCATCTTTTTTTAGTATCTAAATATCTACTACACTAACACGAAAACCGTAATGTATGAAGCCAAAAATCAATTTGACGCACATAAGCTGATCAGAAATCGCTGTCCATTGGACAAGAATATTTTAAGGCTTGTCCAGTTTCGTCAGACTTTGCTGTTGCTGCCATTCTCTATATATTATGACGCAAACGTATATCACTACTACAGTACTTTATGGATTCATATCCTACAGAGGCAAACCATTGATGATTCTGGTTGCCGAGATTATCGTTTACTCTCTTATTCAGTACCTCATTAGTAAATTTATATCGACCAGAAACGGCCTTGATTTAAGAATCCTATCTGTTGCAATTTTGTTGGCTTTCTCTACTCTATTTTTTATTGGGTTGTCCATCTTCGATTTATCTCATTTCCATTTTGCTATCAACAAGATATGAAAATTCATGGTACAAAATGAGTTCCAGCATTCCCATCTAGTGACTCTGAAAATTTATTCAAATTACCAATTATAGCTTCTTTACCGCCGTTCCGTATAAATGCTATAGAGGCGTGTACTTTTGGACCCATATCACCTTCTTCCAAGTCTTTTATATTAAGTCTATTAATTTCATTAAGTCTTATCTTTGAAACAAGCTGTTGATTACTCTTACCATAGTTCTCGTACAGACCATCTACCTCTGTTAAAAGTATTAATTTTGTTGCACCAATAAGTGTTGCCACTCTTTCACTAGCAAGGTCTTTATCTATTACTGCATCTGCTCCAATTAATGTTCCATTCTTCTCTATCACTGGGATTCCTCCGCCACCGCACGCGATGACCAGGAATCCGGCATCGACCATTGTACGAATCGCATGTGATTCAACGATCTGGAGGGGCTTTGGAGATGCTACCACTCGCCTGAATCCTCTGCCTACATACTCTTTTATTGTCCAATCAGGCCTCTCACGCATTATCGACGCAACCTCCCCTTCCTTGAAAAAAGGACCTATAGGTTTAGTTGGATTTTGAAAAGCGGGATCATTCTTATCAACCTTAACTCTAGTAATCAAAGTAATAACGTCCTTTTCCACCGTCCTTTCCTCCAGTATATTTTTTAAGGACTGCTGGATCATATAGCCTATCCAACCCTGGGTTTGTGCTCCACATGCATCGATCGGAAAAGGCGGCGCATACTTCTTGGCAATCTCATTTTTCAGAAGGATATATCCCACCTGAGGTCCGTTCCCATGAGTTACTAGTACCCTGTAATCTTGGACCAAATCCGCTATTTTCCTTGCAGCAGGTTGAAAATTTGCATCCTGTTCTTCGAAGCTTCCGCTTTGTCCACTTCGCAGTAAAGCATTTCCTCCTAATGCAACAACTAAAGACTCTTGAGAGATAAGAAAGATATTGTCTGCTGTATAATTTAAACCTAGTCGATATTTTTGACTTGCAGCATTGCTGTACAGATTGACTTTTGGAGTAGTCACAGTAGCACCCACCGTACCGACTATTCCTCTTTGTCGACATCCCATTTTTGAGCTCGATTCCTATTTTGGGACCTATTATTTTTCATCATGATGCGATGATCTATCTTGCATTTCTACTAATTCCTTTGACTCATATTTTTCTCTTCAAGACGAGCATTGGTCTAAAGATAAGAACAGTTGGAGAAAATCCGAAACAGGCTGATACGCTGGGGGTAAACGTAAACAAGATCCGTTACATGTCAGTAATCATAGGTGGTGCGTTTGCAGGTTTGGGAGGCTGTTATATCGCCTTAGTAACTACAGGTTCGTTTTCTGAAAACGTTGCCGCTGGACAAGGATGGATTGCTCTTGCAGCAGTAATCTTCGGTAGATGGAGACCCTTTTGGATAGTAATAGGGGCTCTCGTTTACGGAATGGTTAATGCTACGGCGTTGGGATTACAGTCAATAGGAACTACTATTCCATTTCAGTTTTTGCTCATGCTACCGTACTTACTCCCAATCGCCATCTTGGCAGCTATGTATAAGAAAAGCGTAGCTCCTGCTGCGCTGGCAACTCCCTACAAGAGAGGAGAAAGTAGGATCTGTTGCTCTTGCAAGTGCGAGTAATTCATACTTGGACTTAGAGCGAGGGTAGGAATTTATTTTACATTTTGGATTGGCCAAAACTACCAAAGCTAATTTGATTTGACAATATGATTTAGGATGGGATCACGAAATCACAGGCAGACATTTTCTGAGACCAATTAACAAGTTAACGGACATACTTCACTTTATTTCTAATTTTGCCAATCCCTTCAACCTCAACTTCTACTATGTCTCCGTGTTGTAAATATTTAAGATGTGACGACATCGATAAACCCGTTCCGCTAGGAGTCCCTGTTGATATTATATCTCCTGCTTCGAGCGTCATTACACCACTAAGGCTATTTACAATTTTCTCGATATTTAGAACGAGATTTGAAGTGGAAGAAGACTGTCTAACTTGTTCGTTTACTTTAGTAATTAGCTGCAAATCGTTTGGATCATGGATCTCATCGCGGGTGGCTACCCATGGCCCACATGGTCCAAATGAATCAAAGCTTTTGGCTCGGCTATATTGTTTATCAATAAATTGTATGTCTCGAGCTGAAATGTCATCTAAAACAAAATATCCGCCCACATATTCTAATGCCTTACCTATCTCGACGTCTCTACACTTCTTGCCAATCACCAAAGCTAACTCTCCTTCATAATCCAGCTGCTTTACAAATGATGGACAGATTATATCTTCGAATGCTCCAGTCAAACTGGTTCTGGCCTTCATATATATCACAGGGTCTTTAGGAGGAAACTTTCCGAAGCGCAACTAGCTGTCTTGGTCTTTATAATTAAATGCCAAACAAATTACTTTATATGATCTAATTATTGGTGGAAGCAAACGAAAATGGAAGATATTGTGAGTAAAGGACAACCCGTCAAGAATATCCCCAATTCGATCTGCATATCCCTCAAACATGAATTCCTCTAAAATAGGAGGGATTTGTATACTCGTTTGATACTTTATTTCGTCTGCAGTAATTGCGTCTCCCTTTTTGTTGACAATAGCGTAGGTGTCCGAATAAGAGTCGGAAATCATGGCAGTCATTCCAGGATTAACTCTATTGCTATCCGTTTCTTCGACCGCAAATGATCCTTTAGCCTCCATATCTTCTCTAGCTATCCTAGCTATTCTCAAATCGGTTGACTTGTCATCTTTAATGACTAGCTAACTCTTAAGTAGCTTTCATCGGAATCAACCTTCTCCTCCATCTTTTGCTTGTGCGATTGAAGCTTTTCTCTTAAAAAATGATGTTTAAGACTCAGAATCTGACACGCCAGAAGAGCAGCATTATATGAGGAATCTATGCCGACGGTAGCAACTGGAACCCCTGGAGGCATCTGAATTATAGAAAATAGTGAATCTGTGCCGCCCAACAATAATGAATCATGCGCTAAGG
>JAATVS010000693.1 GCA_014523695.1 Nitrososphaerales archaeon TH5895 | reverse complement strand
TTTAGGGCTACAATTCATTATAATAGTAATTACCACTATCTTTCTGACTCCGATCCAGCCGGCTCCCTTCCTTATTAACTCGTGGACGTCCTGTTTCTACATCTCTCCTATAGGTAATGCTAAGTGACTCTAAAAATTCGTTCATACCTACTTCCTTAGCGAGAGGCTCACTTGCATGTCCTCTTGAGCCGGGCTCACCCTGAAAAATAATCAGGCTGTCTGAGACTAGGTCTATAAGTTGGACATCATGGTCAATCACCATTGCCGACTTGCCATATGCTCTAACGAACCTCTGCAAAAATTTGGCTAATGCAATCCTGTCTTCTACATCTAGGAATGCTGATGGCTCATCAAGAGCGTAAATATCAGCTGGTCTCATGAGTGAAGCTGCGACTGCAATCTTTTGAAGTTCTCCCCCACTGAGATGCCGGATACTCTTATCATATAGTTTTTTTATTCCTAGTGGTAATACTATCTGCTCTTCTATCTGTGAGCCCTCAATCGCATTACCGTATGAAGCAGCAAGTACAGATCTCACGTCTCCCTCATATTCCTGGCTCAAGTACTGTGGCTTGTAAGAGATCTTGACATCGGTATGGATGGATCCCGAATCAGGTTTCTCTAGGCCTGAAATCATTTTCATAAACGTTGTCTTTCCCAAAGCATTTGCTCCTACCAGACCGATTATCTCCCCTTTTCTAAGAGATCCATTTGCAACTGTTAATTCAAAAGCCGAATGAAATGACTTGCTCAAGTTAGAATAGCTAGTTACGGCAACATCCAAAAGCAAATCTTGAACGGAGCTAGTTTTGTCAAACTTGTAAGATTTTTCCCTGAATCTCACATTTTCATTTGGAAGGTACCCCTCAAGAAAGTTGTTTATGCCAATTTTCGTGCTTCGAAGGGAGGAAGTTATGCCATATGCCCCAGGCTCCCCATACAGAACATGAACGTTATCTGACAAATAATCAAGAAGAGTTAGATCGTGCTCCACCACCATCACGCTTTTACCTTCCCCTGCTAACTCTTGGATAACCCTAGAAACGCTCAATCTCTGATAAACATCATTATATGAAGAAGGCTCGTCAAAAAAGTAGTAGTCTGCCTCTTTGGAAACGGCAATCATCACAGCTAGTCGCTGCAACTCTCCACCACTCAGTTCGTCGACATTTCTGCTCAGCACACCTTCTAAGCCGAGTCGTGGAATTAGCCCGTCAGAGACCTTCCGTTCATCATATTTATCGATGAGGTCGCGTACTTTCCCCTTGAACGCCTTTGGTATCAAGTAAACCAACTGAGGTTTGATGGAGGATCTAATTTCACCTGATGCAAGCTTTTCAAAATGAGCCTTCATCTCTGTTCCTTGAAAGTTTCCCACTACCTCGCTCCATGTAGGTTCTGATTCGTATTTGCCAAAGTTGGGTTTAAGATTGCCCGACAAAATATTTACAATAGTTGACTTCCCCATACCATTTCTACCTAACAAGCCTACTACCGAGCCCTTCTTCAGGGAAGGGATCCTATAAAGTCTAAAAGAGTTTACTCCGAATTGGTGTATTTTTTCTTGACCCAGCTCGCTTGCCAAATTAACAATCACAATTGCATCAAAAGGGCACTTCTTTATGCATATACCGCAGCCGGTACAAAGGTCCTCTGAAATAAGCGCCTTCCCATCTGAAGGCCTCTGAATGATGCACTCCCCGCCGGTTTTGTTTACAGGGCAATATACTATGCATTCCAAACCGCACTTTCTAGGTTGACATAGTTCCTGATCCAAAACTGCGACTCTGTGAGTATTCTTTGTCTGATCGCCCAATTTTGACTGCCCTTCTGATTCTACTTTAATGTATTATATGCCTTGTGACCAAGTGTGTGGTAACTCACTCAAAAACCCGAACCGTCTCTGTTACTAATAGATTGGCTAACAACTCATTCAATCACAGTGCAGTCCGTATAACTGCCCATATTAAATCCGGTACTACTGGATTTAGTCTCTGTTCACTATAATTCTATTACAATGAACAGAGACTGAACCCTATTGCAATAGGAACGTTAAATTTACCCTTCCGCAAGGCTAGAGTTAGCCGGCCATAGCGAAAGGGAGCGACCCGGACCCATTCCGAACCCGGAAGTCAAACCTATCGTTGCTGCTGGATACTGACCTGCGTGAGCGGTTGGAAAACAGCAGTGCTGGCGTTCTAATTATATCTGCTAGGCTAGAAGATATAGAATTCTTGCTAATTAGATTTCCGTTGGTTCGCCAAGGTGAACGAGTTTTAGGAGTTTCTTGATATTATTTCCGATCTGGCTTATCAATGGATAGACCGATACGAGACCTAGGGGCTCCCAGACTTGAGTCTGTATTATGCAGCAGAAATCAGCAGCTCTAATGAACAATTTTGCAAATTCCTCTCCAGGGGGTATTTTAGAGATACACTCGGAAATGGAATCGTCCTTTGCGAGATAGTGAGATAATAACCCGCCAGTCCAACCCAGTGACACTATTTTTCCGCTCCTGACCATAAATTGAGGATAGCATGACACGAGTTCGTGAGCGTTTCGGTCTGAATCAATAATGTGTAGGTTTTGTAATAGACAAAAAATGTCAAAGAACGGACCCATTCTCATTACCTCCTCTATTCCTATGTAATCAATTGATGAGTCGTCAACTTTAACAAATCCATCTCGATTGCAGAGCCAGCGCTCGTAATAGGGTCTTAAAGTTTCATCGACGTCGTAAGCCAGAGTTCCTCTTCTACAGCGTACTCCCGTATTTGATAAGCCATCAATTAGCGAATCTATCTGAAAAATTGGCATGCGGGATCACCATTCAGAGACATTATGTATTCCAGACACCCATATATCCTCACAGGAGCTATCATAGTAGATCCAATTTCTGGTTAAGCTGGTTCTGTATTCATGTCGTTCCTTATAAGGAGTAACTAAATGTTAAGACACATATCTTTCAACGTGTTTTCATCGTGAGCGTGATTCTTCTATGACCAATCTAATCAGTGAGCGAATACCGAAGCCTGTTGCCCCCTTTGGATTGTAACTCTTGTCCCATGTTCCTTCCTGGGTCCATGCCGTTCCCGCTATATCAAGATGTATCCAGGGAGTTTCGTCTACAAAGTTGGAAAGGAAGATTGCCGCTGTAATTGATCCTCCAGCACGACCACCGATGTTTTTTATATCGGCAAATTTGCTTCTAATCTGCTCATTAAATTCTGTGTAGAGCGGAAGTTGCCAGAATTTTTCATTGGTTCTTTCACTAATTAGCCTTAGTTTATTGAACAATTCAGGACTATTGCTGAGTGCCCCTGCAATATTGGAACCAAGCGCTACAATACACGCTCCAGTCAATGTTGCCAAATCAATAATTGAATTGGGGTTATACTTTTCTATTCCGTACGCGATACTATCAGCCAATATAAGCCTCCCTTCAGCATCTGTATTAATCACTTCTACGGTCTTTCCATTATACATTCTCACTATATCTCCTGGTCTGTAAGAAGAACTTGAAGGCATATTTTCGACGCAGGGGACAATTCCTATCACGTTTGCTTTCACCTCAAGATTTGCCAGACCACTCATTATGGCAATAAC
>JAATVS010000692.1 GCA_014523695.1 Nitrososphaerales archaeon TH5895 | reverse complement strand
TGTAGAGATAAGCTTTGGACAAGAAGCCATTCTGCATCTCTTGAGGCTAACTTCTGGTCTAGACTCTTTAGTAATAGGAGAGGATCAAATATTGGGACAGGTAAGAAGATCTTTTGAATTTTCAAGGTGCAATGGACATTCCAGTTCGAATCTATCATTAATATTCACAAAGGCTCTCAAAACCGGAGGTAAAGTAAGAACAACTACTCGATTGAATAAGGGTAACGTCTCGATTGGTTCTGTGGCTGTTGGCATCGCTGAGAACTATTTCGATGATCTCAAAAGTAGAAGCATATTGATAATTGGATCCGGGGAAGGAGCTAGTCTGGTTGCAAAGTCATTAAGGCAGAGGGAGGTTAGGTTTATGATTACAAGTAGAACTCTTGAAAGAGCAAAATCCTTCGCAGATACAGCCGGCGGATATCCTATCGCGTTTGAAAGTGCTTTATCTGGTCTCATTGGATATGATATAGTCTTCGTATCGACTACAGCACCCTATTTCTTGATCACTTATGAAAGGATCAGCAAAGCGATGTTAACAAGAAATAAAGGGATGTTGGTTTTCGACCTTTCGAATCCTAGGACCGTTGAGGACCAAATTAGCACCATAAAGGGAATCAAATTAATTAATATGGATCAGATCGCCGAAATAGCCGAAAATAATCTCAAACTTAGAAAAAATGAGATAACTGCTGCAGAGAAGATTATCGACAAGGAGGCCAAATCGTTTGTGGATATTCTTAAAAGTAAGAGAGTAGAACAGTTGATCGATTCAGTTTTCAGATCAGTTGATGTGTTGCGAGATGCTGAAGTGGATAAGGCAATGTCCATTTTTTCAGCAAAGTTAGGCGCAGAAGACGAGAGAACAATTAGAGAGCTTTCTCGTTCGATAGTCTCCACTGTTTTGTCTACACCTATGAATAACCTGCGAAAGGAGGCTCGAATAGGAAGAGTCTCTGAGCAGGATCTAATCAGAATCGTCGAAAGCATGTTCAATTATGACACTTGATAAATCGTCGCCAGGATTTCCAAAAGTAAGGCTGAGACGGCTAAGAAAAAATCCAGCGATACGACAATTATTGCAAGAGACCAGAATTTCAGTCAAGGACTTTATTTATCCAGTTTTTGTAAAGGAAGGGATTACTACTGCTGAGGAAAGTCAAACTATGGCGGGCATACGAAAATTCCCCTTATCCGGTCTGATCGAAGAGGTTCAAGAGTGCTATGACCTTGGAATGCGTGCTTTTATCATCTTTGGGATCCCCTCGTCAAAAGATGAGAGGGGTAGTTCCGCCTTTAGTAAGCATGGGATAGTACAACAATCAATAGAATCTCTCAGAAAAACCTTCGGTGATCAGATAGTTGTTATTAGCGACGTATGCTTATGCCAATATACTCTTTCAGGCCATTGTGGAATACTACGAGGAAGAAGGGTTGATAATGATTTAAGCCTCGATCTGTTGGCTAGGATAGCCGTGAGCCACGCAAATTCGGGAAGTGATATGGTTGCTCCCTCAGCGATGATGGATGGTCAAGTAAAGGCCATTAGAGAAGCGTTAGATGAAAGTGGATTCACAGACACTATAATCATGGGATACTCTGCAAAACACTCTTCTTCACTTTATTCGCCATTTAGAGAAATCTCAGCTTCCGCTCCATCTTTAGGTGACCGGAAGTCGTATCAAATGTCGTTTCTCAATCATCGAGAAGCTTTGAGAGAAGTGATGATGGATATCCAGGAGGGGGTTGATATAGTAATGGTCAAACCTGCTGTGCCATATCTGGATTTGATTAGGAGGGTAAGAGACATGACTAATCTGCCCCTGTGTGCATATAGTGTGTCAGGTGATTATGCGATGATTAAAGCTGCTTCTGGGCAGGGTTTGATAGACGAGAAGCAAGCAGTCCACGAAATGCTGACCTCAATAAAGAGGGCCGGTGCTGATATCCTCATTACGTATCACGCGAAGTTGATTTCTCAGATACTACAGGAAGAATAGAAAAGCTCGGAATGAAATTATAACCACAAGTACCTTCTAGTATTTGATCTATGAATGTTTGAGAACTCACGGATCCTCTATGATCGGGCGGCTAAAGTTATTCCCGGGGGTGTTAACAGCCCTGTCAGGTTTTTCAATCCATTTCCTTTCTTTGCAGCTTATGCGAACGGAAGTAAGGTAACCAGTAGTGACCACATCAGTTATGTAGATTATTGTATGGGATATGGATCGCTGCTTTTAGGACACGCGTATACCGAAGTATTGGAAGCCGTCAAGTTGCAGCTCGATAGTGGATCTCTCTACTGCATTCCTACAGAAAAGGAGGTTAGACTCGGGGAGATGATTGCTGAACTAATTCCTGCATGTGAAATGACAAGAGTCGTGAATTCTGGAATGGAGGCGACGATGAATGCTGTCCGGCTCGCAAGGAGCTACACCAAGAAGAATAAGGTTATCAAATTTGAGGGCTGTTACCACGGAGCACAAGACTATTCATTGGTCAATATCGACACATCTGGGCACAGTGCACCCTCGTCTAGTGGTATTCCTAAAGAGTTTAGCTCAGAGACTATTGTGGTTCCATTTAATGATTTTGCGCAACTGGAAGAGGAGATAAGGAAAAGAAATGATATCTCTTGCGTTATCCTCGAACCAATCCCTGCTAATATGGGTCTAGTAGTTCCTGAAAAAGAGTATCTCAACTTTATTAGAAAAATTACCTTGGAAAAGAATATTGTGCTGATCTTCGATGAAGTTGTAACAGGTTTTCGTCTTGGAACTGGTGGTGCAAGCGAATTCTTTGGGATCAAACCTGATATAGTAACCTTCTCGAAGTCGGTGGCAAATGGATTTTCCCTAGCAACCATCTGCGGGAGACGGGAATTACTTGAACAGTTTGCTCCAACCGGTGACGTATATCAGGCGAGTACATATGCTGGCAATCCAGTGGCAGTTACAGCCGCCATTGCAACTATTTCTGCTCTGACAAGAGGTCGGAATCAAATATATCCAAGAATGACCAGAGTATGCGACTCACTGATAGACGGTATCAGAGATGTTGCACGTGATAGAAAGATCCCTTGCAGGATTAACAGTTTCAGTTCCATGTATCAGTTATTCTTTACAACTAGAGAAGTTAGAGATATGACGTCAGCTAAAACGTCTGATCTTGATATGTTTAATACACTCTTTACAGCTTTGCTCGAAAAGGGAGTGTTTATCCCACCTTCTCAATTCGAGACCTGCTTCTTGTCCTACGCACATGCTGATGAGGATATCGATAGAACGGTTGAAGCATATGATTATGCATTCAATCTGATGAGGTCTAAAAAATGAGAAATTACACGGTAGGAACGAGACGTAGCAGGTTAGCATTACTGCAGACCAGATCTGTGGTGGATTCGCTAACGAGAAGCAAAAGGCAGACCCGGATCAAAATTCTTGAAATTAATTCCTCTGGAGACTTAGACGTGAGGCCACTCTACACATTCGATAGGAAAGGCATATTTGAAAAGGAAATAGATCAAGCCGTAATTGATGGATACGCTGATTTCGCAGTTCACAGCGCCAAGGATGTGCCAACTGAGCTGTTTTCCGATCTCACGTTAGCTTCTGTACCAACTCGGTCTGCGACCAATGACGTATTGATACACAGTAAAGGATTGAAATTGAATGAGCTACCTTCCGGAGCAGTAATAGGTACTAGCAGCTTAAGGAGAGCAGTCCAGCTTTTGAGAATGAGACCCGAGTTAAAGGTAAAACCAATCCGTGGTAATATAGAGACAAGAATAAGGAAGGTTGAGACAGGTGTATATGACGCCATCGTTTTAGCGCAGGCAGGATTAGATCGATTGGGCTTAAGCAAGTGTATAACAGAACGGTTTGATATTATGGATTTCGTTCCTGCTGCAGGCCAAGGAGCGTTGGCACTCATTTGCAGGAAGGATAGACAGGATTTGCTAGATCTTTTGAAATTGGTTGAAGACCCTAGATCGCGCGCCGAATTGGAAGCCGAAAGGAATCTCTTGTCAGTAGTCGAAGGAGGGTGTAGATTCCCTGTTGGTGTTGTAACGTTATCCACTAAGGAATCAAATCGATTGACCCTTTTTGTAAAGGTATTTTCTGCAGACGGCTCAGATCAAATTATTGTAACTGAAAACGGAATAATTGAGGAAGCTAGAAACTTAGGTCTTAAGGCAGGACAACGATTATTGGATGAGGGCGTAAGAGACTTTTCTCAGAGCTGGGAATTAGCCTTAAAGAATTGGAACGATCTACTATGAATTCTGCAAAGGTGTTTATCTGTGGTGCAGGACCTGGAGATCCAGGGCTAATTTCCGTTAAGGGCTACAGACTTCTAACGAAATGCGATGTAGTGCTTTACGACAGATTAGTTAGCAAGAATCTGGTAGATAAGATTCCCTCAACGATAAAAAAAATCTATGTGGGAAGGGAATCCGGAAAAGCCGCCCCTACGCATCAGTCAAGAACTAACAAGCTTATGCTGGCTTATGTTCTAAAAGGTAAAAGCGTATTGCGACTTAAGGGCGGAGACCCGTTGATCTTTGGGAGAGGGGCAGAAGAAGCAGAATACTTACGCAGGCACAACATCCAATTTGAGATTATACCGGGCATTTCTTCAGCGATTGCTGCTCCGGCATATGCTGGGATACCTCTCACCCACAGGGGCTATTCGTCATCGGTCGCATTGATCACAGGCCACGAAGATGAAACGAAACAACATTTAGGTGTAAATTTGAAAGCTGTGGCTTCTGCTGTCGATACAATAGTCGTGTTGATGGGCATAGAAAGAATAGAAGAAATTGTTCAAAACTTGCGAGCGGGAGGTTTGAAGGGAACTACCAAAGTAGCGATTGTCGAGAAAGGGACTATGAAAGATCAGAGGGTTATAGTCGGAAATTTGAACACTATTCTGAAAAAGGTTGCAAGATATAAGGTGACTTCTCCAGCAGTGATTGTGGTCGGACGTGTCGTTTCTTTCTCCCGGCGCCTGGCGTGGCTTTATCCAAATGGTTAAGCGTGAGGATCACAAAGGGACGAGGTTCTTTGCAATTACACGAGAATCATCATCATCTGCATGTTTTAAAAAGACAATGGAGAATTACGGTTGGACAGTCCTTTTTCTTAAATCAATAATCATAACTCCTAAACCATATCTAGAAATAGAGCGTATAGTTTCACGAATTATTCAAAATGACTATGATGCGTGTGTGTTTCTTAGCGGAAACGCCGTAGATGCTCTTATGACGAATTCTGATAAAACTGGAAATAGGCCAGCCTTGGTATCCAAACTAAGTTCGATAAAAACTGTTTGTATTGGTCCACGAACCAGAGAAAAACTCACACACTACGGGATCGATTCTGTGATAATGCCTGAAAGGTACAACACCCACGGAATAATCAAGTGCCTTTCCAGTTACGATGATCATTTGCACAAAATAGTCGTGCCCAGAAGCCAGCTTGGCGACCGTAAGATTACGCTGTCCCTCTCAAAGCTAGGAATCTCTGTGGATCAGTTTCATCTCTACGATATATCTACCAACCCTACGATTGACAGTGAATGGAAGTGGTTTTTTAATCTATTAAGGGGCAGGAATGTAGATGCAGTTGGTTTTACGAGTCCTTCATCGGTAAGAGCCTTGTTCCAGATAACAAAAAGGAGAGTTAGTTATGATGAATTGGCTTACCTTAGGCAAATGAAAGGTTTAATCTCAATTGGGCATAAGACCACTATTGAGCTAAGGAAACACACTTCAGGTCCGATCATTGAGGCAGTAGAACATACCCTTAATGGCATAGTGGAAGCATCCAGGCTAATTTGAGTAAAAGCTTGGGGGGGGAAATTAGTCCCTGTATCCATATATACACCTGTAGTAGTTTATATCATATGACGAGGAATAGGCCATCAATTATGTCTTGTTATCATTAGAAATTATCTCTAGATCAGCTCGTCATTTAACACAATATATATAAGAAATAACGCCGTTATAAAATACGTATGACCACTGAAAATCTAAATATGGATTATAGTAAGTATGACTTTAAGGATTCAATTGATCAGTATGTTTACTTGAGCAAGAAGGGGCTCCATAGAGAGACTGTTGAAGAAATTAGTCGGTTAAAGGATGAACCAGAATGGATGAAACAGTTTAGGTTACGTTCATATGATGTTTTCATGAGCAAGCCTATGCCTAACTGGGGAGGTAACTTAGCAAAAATTGACTTTCAGAATATCTTTTACTATGCGAAGGCATCCGAAAAACAAGGCAAGAGTTGGGAGGATGTACCTGAGTCAGTACGAAACACCTTCGAGAAGTTAGGAATCCCAGAAGCAGAAAGGAAGTTCTTGGCCGGAGTTGGTGCACAGTACGAATCAGAGGTGGTATATCATAATCTTCGCGAAGATCTCGCTAGTCAAGGGGTAATATTTGAAGATACTGATACTGCAGTAAAGAAGCATCCTGATCTGTTAAGAAAGCATTTTGGTAAGATAATCCCTCCTGAAGACAATAAGTTTGCAGCATTAAATAGTGCAGTCTGGTCAGGTGGTTCGTTTATTTACGTACCACCAAATGTAAAAGTGGACCTTCCACTGCAGGCTTACTTTAGGATAAATGCAGAAAACATAGGCCAATTTGAAAGAACACTGATAATTGCAGATGAGGGAGCAGAAGTTCACTATATTGAAGGTTGTACAGCCCCTGTCTACTCTACGGAATCATTGCATTCTGCAGTTGTAGAGTTAATAGCAAAGAAAGGAGCGAAGATACGATACACTACTATCCAAAATTGGAGCAAGGATGTGTATAACCTAGTGACAAAAAGAGCATATGCATATGAGAATGCCACAGTCGAATGGATAGATGGCAACTTAGGGAGTAAGCTCACGATGAAGTATCCAGGGGTCTACATGTTAGGACGAAATGCGCATGCAGAGGTAGTATCGGTAGCTTTTGCTGGCGCAGGACAACATCAGGACGCTGGGGCAAAAGCAGTGCACTTGGCTTCTAACACTACATCCCGAATTACAAGCAAGTCAGTTAGCAAAGATACAGGAAGAACCACGTACAGAGGACTATTGCATGTGGCTAAAGGGGCTAAAGGAGTTAAATCAAACGTTAGATGTGATGCTCTTCTCCTAGATGAAACGTCCAGGACAGATACTTATCCTTACGTAGAGGTAAATGAAGAGGATGCGACCATTTCGCATGAGGCGACCGTAGGCAGAATAGGAGACGATCAAATATTCTACCTGATGAGCAGAGGGTTCACCGAATCAGATGCCTTGTCTCTCATAGTTGGAGGATTTATGGAACCATTCACAAAAGAACTCCCTATGGAATACGCCGTAGAGCTGAACAGAATGGTCAAGCTCGAAATGGAAGGGTCAGTCGGCTAATTTCAAACTTATGCATTGATGAAACGTTAGGTGAAATAGATTGCCAACTCTTTCATCTTTGAGCATAGATGATATTCGTAACCTATCGTCGCTTTATGGTGAGCCTGAATGGATGAGTCGAATGAGAGAACAGAACTTTACAAGGTACCAATCTCTCCCAGACGAAATATCTCCTTTATACTCTAAATATTCTGACGTTAACCGTCTCTATCCGGATCGGGTGAAGCTATCAGTCACCTCAAATTCACCGGAATCAAACGACTTTCTGGCAGATAGACTAAATGAGCTAGATAAAGAGACTGGGCTTGTTAGAGTCGGATCGACGATAATAAAGCTCAATCGAAATGAAGGAAGCTCAGAAGAGGATTCTATTATTATAGAAGATCTTGCTACGGCGGTTAAGAGCCATGAAGATAAGATAAAAGATGCTCTACTGAAACACGCAGAGGGTTACGACGAAGATAAGTTTTTGAGCCTTGAGTCATCTGCTTTTAAATCAGGGATCTTTATTTACGTACCGAAGGACCTCATCGTAGAAAATCCCATCAGACTAGTTTGTGCATTGAGTCAAGATACAACATCTTCAATTAGCCGCAATCTGTTTATCTCCGGCGAAGGCTCGAGATGTACGATTGTGCAGGAACTATACTCTCCTAGCGTTGCAGACTCTCCTAGCGTTGCAGACTCTCCTAGCGTACAGCAGGGCGTCTTTGAACTAACTGAATGTCACGTCGGCAATGGGTCTAATTTGGAGATGATAACTCTTGAGGCTCTGGATTCAAACAATGTTTCGTTTCTGAATAAGAGGGCATGGGTTGAACGGGATGCTAAGATGTCATGGTACCATGGCCTATTTGGAGGTCAAACTACTAGATGTAAAGTAGATAGTATCATGAGAGGTACCGGGGCTTCTGCCGAGGACGTTGAGATTATTTTCGGCAATACGACACAGTCATTTGATATTACTTCGAATCTGAATCACATAGGAAGGCATTCCAGAGGCAGAGTGTTGGTCAAATCTGTCATGAGGGATAAATCTAAATCATTGTTTAAGGGTATGATAAAGATAGGTAAGGATGCTAAGGCATCAGAATCTTACCTTGCTGGCCACGCTATCTTGTTGGATAAGGACGCAAAATCTGATGCGATACCGGGCTTAGAGATAGAAACTAACGAAGTGAAGGCAACTCATTCGGCCTCGGTGGCTCAACTTGATGAAGTCCAAATATACTATTTGATGTGTAGAGGACTAGATAGAGATTCTGCAAAACGTGAGATCGTGAGTGGATTTCTAGAACCATTGACTAGAAGGATGGGCCCCACGATCAGGGCATGGATCAACTACCTGTTGGAAAATAAGTGGTCAGGAAAGCCCCTTATTCTTAAGGCAGACGATGCTCTCGAACAAATGTTAGAAGTAGAGAGATCTAGGTATAGGGAATCACAGGACTTGTTCGAAAAGCACTACAAGTATCGATAGAAGCAGTTGAAGGTCCATTTAATACCCCTTCAGAACCTCCTTCAACTTTAGTCTCAGGTTTGTCATGCTAATGGGCTTTATAATAAAGTCCTTCACATCAATGGATGGAAGTACCTTGCTAAATTCTTCTTTGTTTATCTCAAAGGCTGTGATGAAGACGATTTTCATGGAGGGATTTTTCTCCTTAATCTTGCGGTATAACTCAAATCCGTTCATCCGTGGCATTCGAATATCTGTGAGAACGAGATCATAGTAATCATGCGGATGACTATCTAGCGCTTCAAGTGCATTCCAGCCATTTGTAAAAGTCTCGACCACAAAGGCATCTGCATCTCTTGTAGTATTGTGTTCGCCATTTTCCTCATCGTTTGACTCCCTTTCATTTTGTCGTACATCTGGAATGACAAAATCATTTGATGGACTCGTTTCTGGAGCAGAAGAGGACAGAGGAGACTCGAGATCCCGCTTAATTATTCTAAGAATATCCTTCTCGTCATCAACAACCATAATTCTAGGAAGAAGGTTCCTATCAAGATTGTTGATCATCACTATTCCAGAAAATTACTAGTATTTAATTTTATCAAATAGCCGTCTTCATAATTGAATCCTATTGTAAGAGGATTAGTTAGGGTGATTGGGGGCCGTTCCTTTTTTCTGAGTGCTCATCCTTGTAATGTGATCAAGACCTTCAAAGTGACAAAGGGAAAGTCACATTTATTGGATGTAAAGTCTGTCATCTATCAAACCTGTAATTCGAAGTGAAAGGATTATCAGATAAAATCATGTCTGCCTTTGTAATTCTAGTGTGACCAGTCTGTGTCCTGTGATCGCTAACGTCTGCATGAAAAATAAAATGTGAATCACATTCCTGGCATATCCAAATCATCTTCAAGTCTTCGGGATGCATATATATGTACCAAACTGCGTTTAATTGGATTTAAGAGATGAGTAACATATCTCGTAGCAATCTTATCCTCCATTAGCCCGTGCAAAAGGTTCATCATAATGCCTTAAAACAAAAATCATTGTAATGTACCATCCGCATGCTACACGATGATTCAACATAAGCATATTTTTTGTAAATCCACTATATGACAAGTATATACTAATTCAAGGGGAGCGTGAACTTGAATGTAGCTCCTTTTATCTCGTTATTCTTTGCCCAAATAATTCCACCGTGAGCTTCGACTATTTTTTTTGATATAAATAAACCAAGCCCTGTCCCGTTCTCAGAAGACGTTACAAATTTAGAAAATAACCTGGGCATAATTTGACTTTCTATACCTGAGCCTGTATCCTTAACTGTGATTTCTATATCTTTATTATTTCTAATTACCCTAATTGCGACCTTTCCCTCGTCAGTGAATTTCACTGCGTTATCAATCAAATTTATGATCACTTGCAAAATTCTAGTCTTATCTGCAAAAATAATACAATGGAACGGTTCGTAATTGAATTCCACATTTTTTGCATTACCTGTCAATTGTCTTTCGGTTGTTTCTCTTATTGCCCTCTGGATAAGATGATCTACGTCAAAATTCTCCTTGTTCAGTTTGAGGGTCCTGCTTTCAATTCGGGTAACATCTAATATATCTGACGCAAGGCGATCTAGTCTTTTGGCATTGAAGATTATTGATCGAATTTGTTCCTCACCTATTAGGATTCGGCTCTGATTCTCTTGAAACTTTTGCGAAAGAAATTCTGCCTCGCTAAGAATAGGAAGTATGGGAGTTCTCAGCTCATGAGCAGCTATATCTATAAATTCTTTCTGAATTCTATCATGTGCTTGCAATTGCTCATTTGTCCCAGCTAATAGTCGATTTGATTCACCCAGCGAAACATTTGCACCTTTTAATTCTGTAGTCCGGTCGCGTACTGCTTTTTCGAGTCTCTTATTCCATGATAAGATCAGAATCGCAATACCAACTGCTATTAAAGCGATGATTATAACTATTTGACTGCTCAAATTTTTCTGTTGTTCTATGACTAATCCTACGTCAGTTGCCAAATTATGCGGTGATCCTAAAAATAACGTCCAGATGTGTTTTCCGTCTACATTTATCGGCTGGTAGGATATAGTAGTTGTGGTTCCATTGAAGGTAATGTCTTCAGCACCTGGATTTGATTCCAAGGACCGTGTGAGGATTCCAATGTACTCTGATTTCACTTGATCAGGAACGGTTGCTTGAAAGTCGTCGGATTGATAGTTTTTTCCAACCAAGGATTGATTACGGGCATAAAGTATAGTACCATTCTTATCCATCAGTCCCACATTGCTAATAAATTCAGGTGAAATTTCATTCTGCAGGAATGCTCCTAATGAATCTAGATTTACAACCGCGACTATCACGCCATCAAATGATGTTTTGTTTTCACCGTTGTTGTTGATGTCATTACTTTTTGTTGCCAGGATTGGATATGATATGTAGAGCCTCGGCAACATATCAGGTGATTCAATAGCGTTGCTGTAGTAAGGAATGAGGGTGGTTTGAGGGATCCTATAGAACTCCCTGTCGCTTAAATTGAACCCCTGGTAACCTTGTAATTCACTAGTGTTCTGGGTGCTCCAGGCGACAAGCTCGCCGTCTTTATCTAGCCAGTAGTACCCTTCAGTAAGTTCGGAAGTTGAAGATTGCGTATTGTTAAGAAGTGTTCGACCGACATCAACGTGTCCCTCTTGGACCGGTTGTGAATTAGCCAATGATCTCAAATTGCTTGTCACCGATTCGAGCGTGTGGAGAAGAATTTGGGAGAGGTCATGTGCTTCAATTCGTGCATTAGACCTAACGTCTACGGAAGCAATTCTTGCAATTTCATCGGCAGTATACGCTGAATACCTGAAAGAGATTACTGAAAGAGAAATCCCTATGAGCGCAATCACAAGCAATAGTACGATGTTCTTTCTCGAAAAGATAATACCCGCCAATGGTCAGTACAAAGTTAAAATGCATTTCAGGTAGATAAGTCATGCCAACTTGGTCATGCCAACAGGACGACAAGCCTAATTAGATCTCTGATATCATATCACTAGCATACTGGAAGTCTAATTCTTACATTTTTAGC
This sequence comes from Nitrososphaerales archaeon TH5895, assembly GCA_014523695.1. GTDB lineage: Archaea > Thermoproteota > Nitrososphaeria > Nitrososphaerales > Nitrososphaeraceae > TH5896. The sequence goes on along the minus strand of JAATVS010000692.1, from coordinate 4,213 downwards.
ATTTCAGAGTTAATAGACATATATTTCTAGTAGACGTTTCATTACTGAATGTCACTTCCAAAGATTTGTTCACATCAACAGAAATATTTTAACTGTACACTCCCCCCTTCCTATTTAATTTCCATTCAAGAAGGAAAAGACGAATTCTTAGTAGGTGTATTCTGTGAAAGACACAGCAGGGAGATGGAGATAAGGTTGACTTCAGTATTGCGAAGAGGAAATAGTCGGGGAAGGCGTTTGAAGACTGAAAAATTGAGATTTGTGTCAACTGAATGTATGCGCTCCTGCGTCACGAATCAGAACAGTACCAGGAGATCTATAGACCCTAATGACTTTATGCAATATAATGAGAGGGAAGACTCTTAGCTGACCAGAATAACCCTGTGATTGGAAAAAAATATTATTGGGCTTACTATGAACATCAGGGGCCTGAGTAGACGGATGGACCCTTTCGAAAAAGCTTTATTGGCGGCGGTGTATGTGAGTAACATTGAACCTAGTGTCAGTTCTATTGACATTCTTCGGTCAAGAATGTATTTGCCAATACGAATATTTAATGATAGGATACGACAGCTGATCTCTAATGGTCTGCTAGAAAAGGATAATCCGCTAAGGCTGACTTTCTTAGGGAGAGACGCCTTAAAGGTGGTATTGGTTGGCGGCGTTTTCGATGTGATCCATCCAGGCCATATCCACACACTAAAGGCAGCAAAACAACACGGAGATGTCCTAATAGTAGTAGTAGCTCGGACATCTACTGCGGCCAAAATAAAAAAGGACCGCAGAATATATCATTGCGAAGACTTGAGAAAAGAACTTGTTTCATCCCTTGCATTCGTGGATCTTGCCGTAATTGGGAGCCAAGTGTCACTATACGATACTGTAGAGCGTGTATCGCCAGATATTATAGCCTTAGGCTACGATCAAATACATAGCGAAAAGGAGATTTCTCAGAATTGTAAGGATAGAAACTTGTCAGTAAGGATTATTAGATTGAATACGCCGGTCCCAGGTATTAAGAGTTCCCAGATCAAAGACGCATTGGGAAATTCCATTTATGGCATTTAGGAGGTTTCAAATTGTTGACTCTTTGAGGTCATGGTTACAAATACCTTGACTAAATCTCCATTTTTCATACCTAATGAGTCTTTAATGCATATGGGTGCGATTACCTCCAGCATGCTGTTATCGTAGTGGGTTCTTTCTAGAACTACAACTGCAGCTTTGTCTATAGCCCCATCGTTTAAAGTTGCAGGGTAGCATTTTACCCATCCATAGGATCTCGAAGAATCATTGAAACCGCTAACGAATACTGAAGGACAGCTATCAATCATACTTCTCATGCGTATGGATGATTGATCAAGTAACTTCACGTTTAATGTACCGGCGTACGGTTCATAGCCGAGTTTATCGTTGAACTGCATTCGATAGCCTTTCAATGACATGTAGTAGGCACCTTCTCCCATGCCCGAAACAACCTTTCCCTCAAACTGCAATCCTGATCTGTCAAGAACTTCCACGGAGTTCTTGATAGTCTCATGCAGGCTGAGTACCTCAGAAACCCCTCTTTCAGTAACCATAATTCTGAATTTCTGACCAGATTTGGTCCGTTCTAATAATCCTGCCTTCTCCAACTCTACTAGGTATTTGGAGGCAGACTGTTGGGATCTATTAATGAGGCTTCCAAGTTCTGTGGTTGTGATCTCGACACATGCTCCTCCTTTTCCGAACTTCAACAAATGTGCTAGTGTGAGAATGTGTTGTAGGTTAGGATGCATCTAATTGGGGATACCCAATTCTTCAAAAGTATGTACCTTGACTGTAGATGGTTTCTTGCTCGCAGTAGTCCTGTGGCCCACAATATACTCTATGCCCGCTCGATCTGCAACATCTATAAGCCTTTGAGTGACAATCCCGTCTAGCACAAGAAACTTTCCACCCTCGCTATCTCCTAGTTGCTTCACGATATCTGAAACAGGTACTCTTACGAGGGTCCTCATAGAATCGTCCAGCAGAACTGCCTCCAAAGTCTCATTTATTTCCGAAAACACATTTTGCACTTTTACAACCATCTCATGGTTATGATTTGTTTGCAAAATTTCTTTTCCTTCCTGATCAGAGATCCTTGTCGCTCGCCCTCCATAGGGGTGTTGGCTAGGTTCTGATTCATCTCCCTGCTTGCGATAATCATGTTTTGTGTCGTGCTGCGTTTGGTTGGCAACAGACCTAGGACGGTGTGCGACAGCTGGATGACTAACTGCTTCCCGTAGGATCTCCGCAATTTCTAGGGGGGTGCATTCTTCAACCTCCCTTCCATTAGGAGCTCTTAGCACCTTATCTATCTTAACCAAACCATGCAGCTCCTTCAAAATAAGATCTCCTGCTCTGTCTCCGTCGAGAAATGCCACAACTCTCTTACCTTCAGTCAATTTTATTATACTTTCATCGACTTTCGCCCCTTCTATCGCGATAGCATTGTCGAAGCCAGCTCTAAGTAGATTAATGACATCTGCTCTTCCCTCAACTAGGATAATCCAATCAGACTCAAAAACTCCTGTGCCGCAAGCCAACTGTGCCTTCCCAAATGCAGTAAGTTTACCAGGTTTGCTTGCATCATAAACATCTTTTAGCATCTCCTCTCCTTCACTTATAGTCTTAGTTGCCCATTCTTGAACTATTCTCTTAGCACGGTCCACGATAATCTTTTTCTTAATTGCTCTGATATCATCTATGCCGACCAAGAGGAACTTGGCCTGAAATGGACCTACCTTATCAATGCTTTCGATGGCCGCTGCAATCAATGCGGCAGTTGAAATATCAGTACTCATGGGTATGACAGCGTCTCCCTTAGCTATGTTTGATCTCGTATCAACATTTACCTCAATTCTGCCGACCTTCGAAACCTTCTGTAGTTCGTTCAAGTTCATCTCAGGTCCTAGGAGACCTTCCGTCTGACCAAAAATGGCCCCGATGATATCGGCCTTCTCAACTAGTCCATCTACTTCGAATTTTAATTTAACGTGATATTTAACAATACCTGTATTAGGCAATCTCATAACCTCATTATTACTAAGTGAATGTAAGGTGAGCTGGCCAGAATATAAGTGCTTTGAAGGAACAGATTCCAGGTTTGCGACACAGCACTACGTTTCCCTTGAACAAGATAGATCATCAAAGTCAAAAGTAAGTAGGCATAAATTTTGATCCAAACAAATTCTGGTAGGATCCTATGTCCTCAATGTGACGAACTTTTCCATAAGTTATTTCGCATAACTTTTTTTTGTAGGCCAGATTTACACTGCTGCCTCTTTGTTGTAGGAGAGACACCAATCTACTCGTTAAGTATTTTCCTGTCCTATCCATATCAAGTAATAGTATTATCTTCCTGTCTGTCATTTGATGACTATCAACAAAATCTAAAATCCCTTTGAACCTATTAAACACAGTAACTTTACCAACAAATCCCAACTTTGTGAGGGCCTCCGAATCTCGCTTACCTTCGACTACTATTATAGAACCATTTTCTGACTCGTGGTTTAAAGTGCAAATGAATTCACGTATCCTCTCAAGGACCGCCATGTCAATATTTCTGTAAACCATATTGTGAAAAAAAGCTATCACAGTTAAAAGGATACATTGATCTAGGAAGTTCAGTTTGTATTTCTTCTCTCGCAGATAATAACATAGGACTAACCAAATAAGGGAGGATAGCTTCTTTGATACTTGAGGGCAAATCTTATATGGTTTTCTCGTCAATGGAAATGAATATTGCTGGTGTAGAATGGTTTATGATCGCGTTTGTATTTGTCATCCTCTTCTTTGGTTCAAAAAACTTACCTTCATTTTCAAAGACGATTGGTAGAGCCCTAGCTGAATACCAGAAAGCAAAAGGTGGTATTGAAAAGGAAATGTCAACGACAAATCTCCCCCTTATTGGCCCCAAAATTTCTCCTATTAATTCGGAGCGAGAAAAGCTTGAAATAATTGCAAAATCACTTGGGATAGAATATCAAAGTCTATCTGATGACTCTTTACGTGATATGGTTTCCAGGAAATTGCAAGATACTAGTTAGCTACGAAATATTCCAAAATGAATCTCATTTAAGTGATTCAACACTTAAATACACGTAATTTTTCTGATGATCTAATGTCAGAGTCGCTAAATCCATTTGAAGTTGCTGTAAAGCAGTTAGACGAGGCCGCAAAGCTGGCA
>JAATVS010000004.1 GCA_014523695.1 Nitrososphaerales archaeon TH5895 | reverse complement strand
ACGATGAGGTTTGCCAACATAATTTAGTAGATCATTTATTTGACTCACATAACGGGTAGCAGAAGGTAAGTTAAAATCTCCAACGACTAGCCCAGAAATATCTGAATAGACATTTCGATTCTTGTACAGGATTTCTTGGCAATCAGCTATCCAAGGGTTTCCCAGATGACACATAACTATCCTCAGTTCAGGGTTGTCTACTGCAATGTCATCAACATTCAAAGGGTGGGCATACCTCAACTTTGCCGTACTTGAATAAGCGTCTCCCGTATGGATCATGACAGGAACTCCATATTCCATGCACGTATCATACACTTTCTGATACCTTTCATCGTAAGGATAATAATGCTCATAACCACAATACAGCTTAATGCCTATAATAAGGCGATCTTTCAGCCAGGTTCTGCACTGCTTCAAATCTTCGTCAGTATGATTGTCGATCGTAAATCCTGTTACAATTCCTATTCTATTTCTTGTATTTTCATTCTTATTTACTACATCAATGATTTGGGAGGCAGAAGGTCTATTTGCGTCGACTCTGTAAGATGAGATCACTATTGAATAATCAACGTTGTTACTATCCATAGATTGCAGTAGTGCATCCAGTCTGTTCTCGAGTAACACTGATTTTTTCGGCTGTGATTTTATTCCATCATACTTATTGAGGTGAACATGACAATCTATGATCGGCATGAAAGTTCTCTAACTATAGTATCGAAAGTGAGGATTTAACCATTCAATGAAACTAGCATAATTTTGTGAACGTATGTCATCCAGGTATTCTGGAAGTACCTTAATAAATTTGAACCCATTATCGAGCTCAAAAGATAAAACCGGGTCGTGCAATTCTCCATTGATCACTTTATTAGCATACTCAAAAGCAGACATCTTGTCTGCATAGTCCTGGTAGTTAAATAATCTGCCTCCACTGATCATTCTTCTCAGACCTAACCTTAGAACTAATTCCTTTCTTGCGCCATATAGCATACTCCCAATGCCTTCGTGTCTAAATTTTGGGTGTGTTGATATATCTGCCCCATAAAGGCTATCTCCATTGGGATTATGGTCAGTAAAGATACCGTCTGAGGTGATTCCCTTCCAGGTATGTTCAGCATATTCTGGATTAAGGGTTACTATCAAAGTGCTTGCAGAGCCAACAACCTCTCCATCTTCTTCAACAACAACAAATTGGCCTAGTGGAAATATCTGGAGGTGACTTTTCAATTCTTCCGGATGCCAGATATTGTCATATCGAGCTAAGATTGGAAATGAGTCCTGCTGCAATTTCACTATTTTTTCAATATCGTCTAGTCGAGTATTTCTAATTATCAAGTGGACATTATGATCTGTGCTCATAATTGTCATTTTCTAGGGTCTTACAAGATATATGACTATATGGTAAGTTTTATGAGTACAATAGATTACTTAACGAGTAAGTCACCAGTGAAAAGGAGAAATCTTTTAAACTCTTACACTCGCAGGACCCCTTTACTTTCCTACAGTAACATTCGAAGCTAAATCGACCAGAAAAAAATTAGGGTAGAAGATCCCCATCCGTCCACTATGGGCCATTCATTCGTCGCGTGTGTCGATTGTCTGGGCGGCGGTATCTACCACGCCCATTCCTGACGAACTCGTATTAAACTTCACATTTTCGAATATTAGGCTTTTCAGAACTGTCCTTTCAATCTAAAAACTAAAGTAGGACGACCAGGTCATTGAACGGATAACAGTGCTGGTCGTCCATCCCATTCGGAACTTGTCTCCTTTATTTGCGTGTGGCGATAAAAAGACATTCCGGAACATGGTTATCTTCTTTCAAATTTAAAGATAGGACGACCGGACACGAAGAGAAAGGAAAGGGTCGTCCTACCCAAACGATATGCAGTTCTATGAACTCACATTAGGTATTGCATTTTTACATAAAAGACATTCCGGAACATGGTTATCTTTTTTCATTTCTAACTAAAGTTAAGCGACCATGAATTGAATGGCAGTTAAAGGCACTACTGCTTGGTCGTCTACCCCAATTTGCAAAATACAACTATACGATCTAAATGCATAATTAACTTAAGGTTGGCAAATCATATGATATTAGCCATTACTACAGGGACTGCACACAGGTGGACGACCAACAACGGCTTCTCAGACCATTGTTCATTCGTGGTCGTCCTACCTTTTGGTTGTGGATTTCTTGTTTACACTAAAAAATAATATTGCCATTTTATATGAAAGAAATGAACTCTGGGTAAATGAAAATGCATATGGTGTTATAAAATCCTTAATGGAAAGTCCTATATGGATCTGATAGCGGCGACCTTGAAGTATGAAGGTGGACAACATGTTCATGTCTGGAAAAATATCACATTATTCGAGGAAGAAGGGGCCTTATCAGATAAACTAATGAAATAGCCTTATTTTATATCCTTTAATATTTCCTCATCCCGTTTTCTCAAACAGTTAAGGTACGTGATAATCTAATTACTTGCGAAAACTAGAGATTTAGCCTTTTGTATGTTTCACGTTTTTCCACAATGATTGTACTGCCTAGGAACATTTCAAATATAAAGATCTCCCCAATGAATTTATCTAGCGCTAATAACAGAATCAAATGTTGAAGATAGATAAGAAATTTGCAGTAACCGTGACTATTAGTATCCTTGTGACAATTTTAGTTTATATAGGGATAGTTACCTCACTCGAAAGGCCTACTCTAAGTAGAACACCATTATCAGAGGAAAATGCCGTCTCCATTGTGATTGACAAAAAAAATCTAAACTCCTCCGATCGACAAGATTTTGTAACAGAATTTGTAAACATAAAAGGAAATGGGTCATTCTACGAATCAAACATTAATTCCAATTATGTAGGCACGCATTTAGGTGATTCTCACCCGACTATAAACAATGCCAATTATTTCGCATGGAAGGTAACGGATAGGATGAATAATTTCACATATTTCATTGAACCTCTGAACGGCGAAATAGTCTCTGAAATTAGTCAATGACCAGAAAAGTCTACTTAATTTGTTGAATACCTGCGACCATCATAACCTTTCTATTAAGAAAAGTTGATAATGAATGAATCTATATCACTTGTACTCACTTAAATAGCAAAAAAGGAGCTCCGAGTTCATCTTCATCGAAAAAAGTAGAAGTGTTGACACCACAGACGCCCTTAACAAGTACGTAACGGATTGACCAGCTGGAGTGTAAATTCAGATGATCTCATATTGTCCAGCTATTTTAATTACTTCTCTGTGGATGTCCTCCTTTGACTTGTTACTTGCATCAACTATCTTCCAACCGTAGGTATCGGCATATTTAATAAAGTAACTTCTTACCTTTCTAAGATAATTCTTATCTTGTTCGTTGACATCTGGATTGGGATTTCTGGACATGGATTCCTCTACAGATATATCTAGTATTATGGTTAGATTAGCTTGCGGCATCTCCCCGTCAAGAGATTCAAGCCATTCATGATTAGTAATTCCATCAGCTAGTCCATACATAATGTTACTCTGATAGTAACGATTCATAACTATGACCGATCCCTCATCGAGTAAACTTTCAATGGCTTGCTTCTCTTCGTATCTATTTAGTGTAAACAAAACGTGCAACGCATGTGGATTATATCGTGTTTGGCCCTTTAGGTGTCTATGGATTTCGATTCCACTAAAGGTGTTATAATTGGGAAAATTCATTTGCACTGCCTTAAAGCTTGTCGTCGAGCTAATATAATCCACGAGTAGCTTTGACTGCGTTGTTTTACCCGATTTATCTATTCCCTCTAGAACTATGATTTTACCATTTGTCATAAGTTTTCAACATCTCTGTTCAATATTGCCTCGAATATTTATTTCAATACAGCCATACTATTCATCGGAAGATTGGATCTCAACTAGCATACATTTTTTCTTGATTTACTCCCATAGCAATTACAATCACTTGAATTTGTATTGTACAATTCTCACATCATTTGGCGTTTCCTATTTTTACCAGATAAAGTATATTTTTATGCAATGAAACGGATGAAGAGCAGTAGTTGAGAAAAGTTTTTTAAATTGTTCAGATAGCGGAATATACAAGGAGATAGCACACGAAGCATGAAACATGAAGAATCCGTCAATGATCAGTTATTCCAGAAATAAGTCGTTACATTCTTCTTTATCTTCGTTATCCCGATTTGGCATAATTAAAGAGGAAAAGATTGGCACGGGTTCGGAGGGATTAGGAACCGTTGAGTATGGGGGTTCGTTCTATCTGAACTATCGAGTATTTACAAAACCAAAGAATATCGCAATGACGGCCTGGATGGCTTTGATAAAGGTCCACATTAGTCGAATAGTCTTTGGAATGAATCTAGTTGTGCAGAATGCGAATGCACTCCAACGATATGTCATAAGAAGGAATCATCCAGAAGGATGACACATTGTGGTAACTGCACGAAGGAGGAACAATGCTGTTGTATGGCCATCCACCCCTAGACGACACTATAACCATAAAGGTGAAACCAGTCGAAGTCTTTCTTGTAGGATAGGATACAAGTTAAGGTCAATTATTTATGAGTATTCGCTAATAGTCCTTTTGTATGTGTATATGCACACGTGGCCCAATAATAATTAATTAATGCGTCTTTATACCAACAAAAGAAAGAATAACTAGATAATGAATTACTCAATGATTGTCGTAAAAGAAGAAAACGGCTATAGTGCTAGGTGTATAGAATACCCTGGCGCGATAACCCAGGGTGATACACTAGACGAATTAGCCAAGAACATGGAAGAAGCAATAAGCGTAGTTAATGGCGAAGCCTAGACCTAATCATACCATCGCCAACACATT
>JAATVS010000126.1 GCA_014523695.1 Nitrososphaerales archaeon TH5895 | reverse complement strand
TTTAGAGAGAAATCCAGTTGTTTGATCAATATCAATATTGGAAATAGGGAAAAAGTCGCCAAAATATTGCTTGATGAATTAAGTTGCCTCTGATGCCTTTCAGCTCAGATGTGTATTGCGTCGTCTGGGATGGTCAGCCGTACTTCGTACTTCTTTCTAGTCAGTGGTCGAAGTATATCTATATCAGATAGATAATGAATCTATTACTTTAGTGAGATGAGATGAACCAAAAGCTGCTAACTTGTGCCAGTTGTGGTAATAAACAATATGTTCATCTAGAATTAGTCGAAGTTTGTGATAACTGCGGCACTAAGAACTGGACTACTTAAGGGATATCAAATGACTCTGATAATCCCAAAGCTTAACAGAAGTTCTTAAACATGTTCGTAGATATCAGGCAGGTTAGGATACGTATGTTAGGATCTTAAACCCTCCGGTTGTTGCATCTCTGCCTTCACCCAAAGCATTTCGAATATAGAGTCATATGGGCAAAACAGGGTGTTCAACCTTCCGTGCTGCGTTTAGATCGAGGTAAAGTGCAATTATCGAAACTAGAGCAACATCTTAAATAATAAAAACTCCGAATTTGCTAGACTGTGTGTATCAGCATAGGTGTCAGGGTCGTCGATTCTAGCGGCATCTAAATTACCCAGCTAGCGCTGGAAAAGCCATAAAATTCAACCAAGCGAGATAAGGGTCCTAATCTTGGGTCTGACCAGCACCATTAGGTACGGTACTCAAGTTTACTGTTGGTACTGATGAGAATGACTCTTCTCTTTTGGAGTTGCATAAATTAATTTTAGGATCAAAAACTTGCGAAAATATGGAATTGAGTGAGAAAGTCAGTCTATCACAGAAGATTGATGCGAAAATCTTTAAAATATGTAATAGAACTAATTTGCATAAATACGAATAGCAAATCCCTGATATTTATCGTGGTTCTGGTACTGATTGGAAGCTGTACCATTGACCATCATTTTTTAGAGGCAAAAGGGAGCAGTTTGCAAATTCATGTAGGTGCTAATCCCGTAGGTATAGGTTATAATCAGAATAGCGGAAATATCTACGTGGCCAACTCGGGTTCGCACAGCATATCGGTCATAAACGGGGAAACAAATAGAGTGGAGTCTACAATTCTTGTCGGCCTAATTCCCTATGCAGTTGCATACAACCCGATTAATGATCACATATATGTGACTAATCTTGGCGAAAATAGTGTGTCTGTGATTGATGGAGGAAACAGCAGCATAACTGAAACTATTCAGGTTGGAACCTATCCTTCCTCGGTAAATGTTGATATTTCCAATCAGCGAATTTATGTATCCAATTATTTTTCAAATTATGTATCGGTGATAGATGCTGAACATAAGATTTCTGCTAATGTCCCTGTGGGCAAAAATCCCATAGACCTAACTATTAATCCTTCTAATCATGGCGTCTACGTGGCAAATGCAGGATCAAACAGTGTATCCATAATAAATGGAGCAACAAACAAGGTAATATCCAACGTTACGGTCGGGGAATACCCAACAGCCGTGGCATATAATCCAGCAAATAACAAAGTTTACGTAGTCAATAAGAACTCTGGTGATATATCCATAATTGATGGGGATACGAATACGTTAACAAATACGTTTAAGGTAGGACCCTTTCCTCTTGACGTTACAGTTAATCCAAATACCAATACCGTATATGTGGCTCACACACAAAACGGAACTTCCACAAATAATGACCAAGCTTCCCCCTCTAATTCTATATCCGTAATAGACGGGACTACAAACGAGTTAGTGAAAAAAATAGAGCAGACTAGTCCGCCTGAAAGAATGGTTGTAAACATAAAGAACAACAATGTATACGTTACTCATCCTAAGAGCGGCTCTGTTTCAGTAGTAGAGGGTAAAACAAACCAAATACTCAGTGAGGAGCCAAGCTTACCTTGGCTTGTTAAGTTCAGTGCTATAACATACCTAATCCTAATAATAACTGTTCCTTTGTTCGTTATCATACTCTTGCTTGTAAAAAGAACTAGAGATTTTCTAAAAACAAGGTTGGGCATTCATCATTGGCTCAGGAAAAAATTCAAGAAGAACATTTCTGTCCCCATAAATAAAGGATTTCAAGCCACAAAGAAGGGTTGGATTCTTTCCGGCCTCGCGCTTTCAATTCTCTCAATGATAGTTATGCCGGTGCTGGTGGTGTTGTCAGTAATCCACTACAATCAGGTTACAATATTTTTCACTAAATATTCACAGTATCATGAATTGGACTGGGAAAAAAATCTGGCGTTCTATATTACTGTAATCGTTCAAATAGCATTTGTCACAACTCTTTTACTATATCCTCCCTACCCAGCACCATTTTCTGCTGAACATTACTTTCGAGAAAGAGGTTATAACGCAGCAGTCGTCGAATATGATTATGTTAAGAAGATCCTTTTCGTTGCAGTTCCGTTATTCATCATTTTGACGATTCTCCCGCTTGTTGGGCCTCAGCTACAGCCCCTTGTCAATAATTATGTTTTATTGAACCTTGAAACTCAATTTCAAAATCCAGCATTTAAAATATCTCAAGCAATTGTGTTTCTTATCGTATTTTCCGGCCTCCTTAAACTAATATTCGCGATAGGAAGAAAAAAATTCAGACTTTATTATGCAATAGGTTGCTTTTGGAGTCTTAGCAACCTTAGGTCTAATACTCGAAAAGATGAAGTTCAGAAACTAAGCTACCTTATCAAAGGGTTAAATTCATATAATATGTATTTGCATAGGCATCTCAACCTTCATATCAGCGGGATAAGGGCAATATATTCAAAGATCAGCACCCTTCCGCAGGAAATTAAAGATCAAGTGATAGAAGGAATTTCAGAATCATTTTTGCCCGAACGAGTGAAAACTGATTCTTTGGAACCTGCTAGATTCCTATACGACTTCGCCACCGGCAAGCATGAAAAATCGGTAAGGGTTAAAGAAAAACAAGAAGTAGGGATTAAAGAAAAACAAGAAGTAGGGATTAAAGAAAAACAAGAAGTAGGGGTTAAAGAAAAACAAGAAGAACAGCATGCAATAGAAGAGGGATTCTTGACATCACGACCTTTGTTTGCTAAGATAAAGGATTGGGCCGCTCTCGTCGCAGTGATAATCCCTTTAGGAATTGCTATAGTCGAGATATATTTTAGGATTTTAACGCCTGACTAGAATTCATTATGCATGATGATTTGTGTGTGTGAAACTTAAAATGTTGTTCTCCAAATAATGATCTTGGACAACAACTTCTATGAAAAGGCTAAACCTTATAAAGGCAACGGAGCATAACTCTTGTATTGGGTGTGGTAATTGCGCTCATCTTGGGCACGCTAATGACTATTGTATTTTTCCAACCGGGATTGGAAACTACACTTGGTCAAGAGCTTCTTCCTGAAGCAGGAGCAAATGAAACAATTGTCGGAAAAAATCAAACAATTGACGAACCTAATAGTAATGCAACCAGCAGCGAAAAAAACCAAGAACTCCCAGATCAGCCTTTGAAATCACTATTTTGATTTATCACATAGTATGTGAATTATATTACCCACGCCCGGACTTCAACCAGATGACGGAGACTGCTATTGTCTCTTGCTTGACTAACTAACTAATAAATTTCTTCTAGACATTGGTACTCTATTGTGGACAAAACGACGAGTTGTACCTTCGATTCATCCTCAACATACCATTCTCTTGTGATGATTGACATCAATAAAGGGATATACACAATTATGCCGTATGATTGTAAATTAAAAAATATCATCTATTTATGTGATTTCGGTACAGTTTTGCCTATCTATCGAATATCTAACACTCTCAATCTGGCTTAAGTCTTCAGCATAGTCTAGCCTGTAATTTGTCCCTGCTGAACCAATCTCATGTTCTTTACATAACACCTAACAGATAAAAAAAGAAGAAAGAAAGTAAAATGTATTCCCTAACCAGTTACTTCATTACAGGATCTTAGTGCCGCTGTAATCTCATCTGCGGACTGATATGCTCCTATCCTTACTTGTGATAGTATGTTCTCTTTGCAGAGAACGTATGCCTCTGAAAAGTGACCTGAGGTGTATCCCAAGTATGCAAATCCAATCCCGATAAAAGATGATATTCCTACGACAACGACGATCGTAAGTATCAGCATTCTGTGGTTGGGCCTGTCTGTGCGTACTTCTTTCTTCTTCGGTTCAAGTGTATTTACATAGAGTATTTGACTCATGATCTCATTACACATGAATGCTGGTCAATTACTTTTGTATGTTTTATGTATGATTAATATAAAATCTGTCTTGTTTGCATAAGACATTATGATTTATAATAATCTCATATTCGTTTTAATATGGAAATATGATTTATAATAATCTCATATTCGTTTTAATATGGAAATTAGATATACATATGTCCGTTATGCAAACCCACGCATTAATAATCATTCCTAAGCCGTTCTTGCGTCCCTAGTCGGCTAAGAAAGTTGCGCGCGTGAAAGTGTTAAAATGTCAGTAGCGATACGCCCATCTTTCTCCTTGGCGACCAGACACAATGACGGTGTTAGCTAATGCAAAAGCCTAGATATAGTCTTTGAATGAACTGATATCCGTTGCAAGCTTGCTTCACAGATGTAGATATTCGAGGACGATTTAAGGCCTGTTCGCTGTACTTAGAAATTTATTATACGTCTAGGGGGTTCAACAAAATGGTTTGTGATCCTTAAGTACGAACGCAGATATTTTCTGACGGAAAGAAAGGTGAATTAGCAGAGTAATACCTTGACGTATACCACATCGGTATGGACGTATAAACTGATCTCCAAAGGACTTGTCATTATACACCCTTCATTGCAGAAACTAATAGTATCAATTAGTTGCTTTAGCTTTTATAATTACATCATATTTGGTAGATATCCGCTTCTTTGATGCAGCTTTCTTTGAAGCTCTAGCCATATCGACATGATGTTGATGTTTCAACTATAAGAGCTTTTATCGGAGACCGGCCATAATTGTGCATTGCATGTATATTAATAGGAGCAAGGGGAGGGGGGGCTCAGGACTTTGTTACTCTTGAACTGGGGCTGCCTACTCACTTGCTTTCAGCCAACGGTTTGCGACCCAACGGTCAATGTGCGCTGCTACCAGATCTCCTTTTGCCAGATCTTCTTTCATACTATTCAGTGCATCGTCTGCCTCGATACTTAGGTGCAACTCTATAGTAAATAAGATAGAAATGTCAAGTAAGATTGGGAACTGCACTAAAAGAGCGTAGCGTTGTTATTTTGGTCTAGTAAACAAATAATGGATAATGAATTCTGTAGCAAATATAACGTGTAGTTATATTTTAATCGTTGTAAGGCTGCATCAATAGAACACCCCAAGTAGTGGAGCGAAATTTTACAGGTTCATAGAAGATAAGCATTTTATTATTATTGACTGTTTCTACTGTAAATCCTGGTTTTCCTCCTTCTACTGCATTTCTGAAGCTCTGCAGATTAGCAAACGATTCATTCCCATTTTTGTTAAGTAACAATGACGAATGTCTATCAGAATCAGCAATCTTTTGTCCAAATTGGTCTACATATACAATACGTAACCCATCTGTTAGATTTAATGTTTGTAATGATTCACTAAAAAGTGTTAGATTTAGCCCACCGCCCCATATTCCTGTCAAAGTAGAATTGCCGGCTGGTCTATTATCTTCTGAGAATATAGGTACTGCTATATTAGCTTGTGGTAGACCAGAAGAAGCAGATATGATTACGTTTGCTAAATAAGTGTTACCAGTATTAACAGCTCCTTTGTAATAGTCTCGGAAGGCAAAGTTATTTCCTGTAAGGTTCTGTTGACGAGAATATGGTTCATCTATATACATATCACCATTTGGCATTAGAAAAAATATTACTTCAAAATTCTTATCTGATATCAAAATATCCTGAGCCACCTTTCTTTTTGCTATGTCAAGGTCTTGGGGTATTCCGTGTAACTCAGGACTAATAGAAGTTGCATAAAATGTAGAGTTTACCTCTGATAGTTCACTTGTCACTTCTAAAATTGCAGCTGATTTATTAAGACTAGTCTCTAAATTGTCAGCTAAAAGTTTTACTATCAGACCTCCTTCAGCCGCCGCTGCTGTCTTGTTATGAATTCTCTCTGTTTTGTCTGTAACTATGCTTTGAGCATTTGCAGAACTAGGTAGTGGGTTTGATAACTTATCTATAGTAAAAATCTGGAGGGATAAAACAAAAACTATGAGAGTTAATAAACCCGATAATAAAATCAGATTTTTCCTGAACATTATTTTACATTCTCTTTAAGAAGATGCATAGTAAATATACCTTGCCCTTATCTTGTTTGCTCCCGATTGGCAGATATAGACC
>JAATVS010000125.1 GCA_014523695.1 Nitrososphaerales archaeon TH5895 | reverse complement strand
TAAATAATTTTCCATTCAAGCTCTTATCAATTCCAGTTCCTCCATCACGCACCCTTATGGTGATTTCCTCAGAACTATCATCCTTTTTCATGAAAATTTCAATTGGAAAAACTTCATTATTACCTATAATCCTTCTTTTGATTGAGGAATTCAAGGCATTGTTTACAAGATTAGATAGGACTTGAATAATCCTGTCCCTATCTAGTTCTATCATGACAGGGCCTACGTCTGCTGATGGCCGGTAATATACTTGACTAAACAAGTTTTTATCTTCTTTGTTGACGCTTTCGTCGTCCTTGTTTCTGACTTTTCCAATTTTATTTTGTTCTATAGATGTTTGGTATTCTGTTACTAGCGACGATATCAGATTATCTAAATCGACCATTCCCTTGTCTAGTCTTAGTATTCTGCCTTCAATCCTGGTGACATCCAATATATTATTAGTTAGGCGTTGTAACCGTTCTGCATTTCTAGCAATTATTATCAGATATTCTTTGAGATCCTCGTCCTTGTTACCCTTCAGTATAATCTCAGATAATCCTAGTATCGGTTGAATAGGTGTACGCAGTTCATGGGCTGCGGTATTTATAAACTCCCGCTGTGCTACATCACGCAACCTTAATTCCTCATTTAGCTCTTCAAGGCGCTCATAGAGTTCACTCTGCCTCCAAAGTGTTTCAAATATGGAAGCATAAGAAAGAACCGTGGATTTGCTATTGGAATAGGTACCAAGGCCTATGGCGTCAACTGTTCGGCCCTTTGTGTCGTCATTGAGCTCTACTGCCAGAGAGTACTTCTTATCCACCAATAATAGAGAGATCTTAGTTTGTAAGTCTTCTTTCAGATGCCTTACTTTGATTTGATCATGAAATTTAAGGGTACTCTTGTCATATCTCTGCGTAAAACTTAAAATCTTCTTATTACTCGGACTCAAGATTCTTATATTCACACCATTGTCAGCTGCACCTGCTCTAGCAACTTGAATGAACCAGCTCTAACCTGGCGCAAAAATGCGTTACTAGTAGCACATACTATCATTATTTCAACTCTAGAACTCTTTATGAGCTCGTATCTAAGTTTTTGTACTTCATGTGGGTCCTTGATAGTATCAATGAACTCTTCATCAGTTCCTCTTTGTATTTGTTCAATCCTTCGCTCTGCAGGTAAGGCTTTGCTCCACAAAGTCTCAAAGAAATACTGCTGTTGCTCCACGAATGCTCTGATGTTGCTCCGAATAAGCTGTGCTGGGGCTTGACCTTCTTCTGCAGACGAGCCTGCACCATAACTTCTTCCATCGATTATGCCAAAATTTCCTTTCACTTTTTCGAGATGTCTTAGCTCGCACACTTTCAGAAGTTTTTCGCAATACATCATATTCTCCCTATTGATTTCAGTAATGAATCTCAATCTGATTCCTCTTTTTGGCAGCTCTGCATAGTCTGACTAAATTGGGGAATCTACAAATAGAGACGGTCCTGTGAAATCAGTACAGCTATCGAATCTTTCCTGCGCATACTTGAGGTCATATAGAAAATGCTTGACAATGTTCTCTTGTCCATACAAAATCTCAGTCTTCTCTACTGGAAGATTTCTTTCAAGCTGCCCCATTCTAATCTCTGCAGGTACAGATGCATTCCAAAGAAATTCGAACAGGAATTGATGAGCATCAACTATTACCTTTGTGTTAGTTGATATACCATGGGGTTGAACTACACTAGAGAATGCATATCCAAGATATTGTCTACCATCAGCCACAACAAAATTCGATCCGATGTTATCAAGATGTCTTATTTCCGCACTTGGCATGATTTTGTTTATTTCTGACACATTTTCTTTGTTAATTTCTGTCAGGATTCTGACCCTGACGCTCTTCCCTACTTTCAACTTAAGGAGCCCCTTTCTTATCTCGTCTTTAGCAAGAAGCAAAGATATTTCCCGATGATCAAGACAAGCATCAAATTTGTCAACAACCCAAGTTAGCGTTTCAACCATGTTCTTACCCATCATTTCACTATTATGAAACGCATTCGTTGCTTCGGATGGCTGAGTGAATTTCATGCGAACACCAGTAACATATCAATAAATGAAATTAGGATAATAATATATCGCAATTACTCGCCCCAAGGTAATGGCATCTTCCAGGTGGTCTAATGAGAAATCATCATAGATGACAAATCTAGGACCATATATTGAATGCGGTAATGATAATGGTTGGTTGGCTCACTCCTCAACAAGCGGCATTTGTTTCAGATACTTCTCGAACCTATCTGCGTACGCCTTAAACGCATTTTCTCCTGTAATATCATACAATTCCTCTAATTGGGATATCTGCGCCTTGTGATACTCAGCTGGAGCCTGATTTTCCAACAAATCATAAGAAGACCAACTTCCTGTATCATATCTCCAGAGATTTTTCTTCAAGTAGTTTATTCCTTTATCAAAAATAACTTTTGCATTAGAATCGTTAGCTATTTCCAAATAACGCCACAAAAAAATCAAAGATTGGGTATGACCATTTAGAACATACGTCTTAACGAATTCTGGTTTGGCTAATATTTGCAGGAATATTGAAGAGCCGTCAGGGGTCTCTACGGTGACCATACCCCCTGCATTATAGTCAACAAAAAAAGCCTTCATTGCCTTATTTGCAGTCAGGCGATACTTCTCGTCATTTGTAAGGTCAAACGCCAGAGCCAAAACATAAATTGATTCGGCCTGAGCTAATGCAGAATAGTATGGTGGTTCAATCCAACCATAGAATCTCCAAGGAAAATCATATTCCCATACGATATATTCTTCTCCATTGTTCAAACCATATGTTTTATTTATCGAATTCTTAATGAGCCAGTCGGCAGTGTTGATAAAATACTCTTTTGATTTTTCAGTGTCGACATAATTTTCGAGGTCTCTGTAATATAGCAGGCCACCATTTGCGGATATCAGCGGATTGTACACTTTTCTCTGCACTCCGTGATAATTGCTTATCATTACACCATT
>JAATVS010000124.1 GCA_014523695.1 Nitrososphaerales archaeon TH5895 | reverse complement strand
GTCTCTTGCAAATGTACTTGAGAGTTCGGAAAATGTGTTGCTTTGCTTGAATCCTTTGATTTTTTCGGTACTCTGTTGAGAGATAATTAACATTGAGACTTACTAAATCCGAAGAAAAAATCCTAGCTGGGAGTATGGGAGAGATCTATGCTTCTGCCTATAGAGTGTTACTGGCGATAGGACAGGCAACTGAAGCCGAAAAACTGGTTCCAATAGAATGGGCTCATGTTTCTGGCGTAAACTATAATACTATTGGCGATGCAGGAGTTGATTTCCTACAAGAAGTATCCAAAGAGGTACGGTTCAAGGTTAGGACGACTATAAATCCTATGGGCTTTGATAGAACGAAACCAGTTACACTTTCTAAAAATTTTTTGTCGAAGCAAATGCAAATTGTGGAGAGTTACAGAAGAATGGGAGCCATACAATCGTTTTCCTGTACTCCATATGAGATATTCAATCTACCGAAAAGAGGTACTCCTGTGAGTTTCGCAGAAAGCAGCGCAGCCGTCTTTTCCAATTCTTTCCTGGGGTTGATGACAAATAAGGAAAGCGCTCTTAGTGCACTTGCAAGTGCTATAACAGGAAAATCCCCATATTCTGATCTTCGAATAGAGGAGTCACGATCACCGAGAGTAGCCGTAAAACACAGTGGCGTCGCGATAAACTCTGAAACTGATTATGGCTTACTTGGTTATATAGCCGGAAAAATCGCTAAAGATAGCTGTATTGCTTTTTCAGATCTGAAAAGCGAGATGGAAATGATGCCTGCAAAAGCGATTTCCTCAGGCCTAGGAACCTCAGGATCCTGTGGAATGTTTACGGCTGGCAGTGAGCAGGCAGGTGATTCCGTTGCAATAGACGACGAGGAAATGACTAGAGCCAAAGACGAGTTAAGTACTGATGAGGATGGCGACCTCATTCTGTTTGGTAGTCCACAACTCGGGCTTAGCGAGTTAGCGTATCTGCACGACCTAATCGCTGGACGAAAATTTGATAAAAGGTGTATTATTTTTTGTTCGAGATACGTTCATGATCAAGCTAGGAAAATTGGACTAGCTGCAAAAGTAGAGTCATCAGGAGCAGAATTTATGTGTGATTCTTGTATGTGTCTTTCGCCATTGATAACCCGAGACAACACTGATTCCATCATCACCAACAGTGTAAAGGGAGCCTATTATATGAAAAATTCCAATCGTGTCGGCGTAGCGTTAAAGGATATGAAAACCATCGTTAGAACCTATAGCTGATTACGTCATGAATAAAATTAAGTGCATATGCATCGTAAAAGGATTTGCCGAAGGCGAAGCTTTGATATCAAACACACCCATAAATTTTCTTACGATGATTGACGCTGAGAATGGAGAGATCAAGGATCTAAACCATTACCTTTACGGCAAGACATTGAGGGACAAGATATTCGTTTTCCCATATTCAGTAGGTAGCAGTGTAGGGGCCTACGTCTTGTACAGCTTGAAAAAAAAATCGGCCGCCCCCTTGGCTGTTGTATGTTCAAGCAAAATGGACATTACGACGGCTTCTGCTTGTGCGATTTCAAATATACCCGCTGTTCACCTGACACACACTAGCTTCATTGACGCGCTCAGGAACAGCCGGGCGTTGATCGTTGATGGGGAAAGAGAGCAGATATTGATTTATCCAAATTAAGTGTAATCAACAAACTTTTTCAATTCCTAGTTCGGAATAATGTACGATCATGAAGCGGCCCTTCAGATTGAAAGGATGTTACATAGTACATAATCCTTTTATTAGGTGTGTGGGACTGAATAATTGATTGGCTAGGTTTTGTCCCGAATGTGGTAGTGATATGAAATATGACAGTCCTAGTAAGAATTTCGTATGCAAGGGTTGTGGCTTGTTTGTTTCCAGCGAAAAATTAGACGAGTTAAGCGACAAGGCGGCAGAAAAAAATTATGAAACTGGGGACGGTAGAAAACGGGTACACAACGACTATCTTGACTGGTGGCAGAGTTCAAAGAAAGATAAACAAAAATAATCCAGAATAGATAATTGAGTTCTGTATGAAGTTTGCATGTATGTGACATCTAATTGTAAATTCAATAATTTTATTAGCTATTGTTAGCTGAGATTCTCGAGACCTGTGTTCGATCACTTTTTGACAATTCCCAGTCAGTCTGAGTTCGACTTCAAAAAGACTTAAATAGGAAGTATTGTCCCTTAGCCTTTGCAGCCTCCTAATAAAAGATGGAAACATGTAATAAATGTAATAGAAATCCGCCGGTCTATTTCAGAGAATATTCGGGGGAAAAGCTTTGCAAGAGATGCTATATAGAATCAATAGATCGCAAAGTGCAGCGAACGATAAACAAATTTTCAATGATCAAATTTGGCGATCACGTAGCTGTAGCTACGTCAGGCGGGAAAGATAGCTTGGTTCTCTTGAGCATTCTCAATGCCGTTATTGGCAATGCCAGAGGAATTACAATTAGCGCAATTACAATTGATGAAGGTATCTCAGGATATCGAGATGAATCATTGAAGATAGTCTCAGAATTTTGTTCCAAACTGGACGTACCACTTACTATTCTGTCATATAAG
>JAATVS010000691.1 GCA_014523695.1 Nitrososphaerales archaeon TH5895 | reverse complement strand
TATTTTTTTCTTTCCATAGATGTCCGATAGCTTGCCCCCAATCGGCGTCATGACGGCTGCTGCAATTATGTAAGCAGACAATAACCAAGATGAGGTACTGTATGAGATGTTGAAGTCTCGAATGAAATCCGGAATGGCAGGCAAAATCATTGTCTCATCAAACATAACAATCAGTCCCAAGCAGCTTAGGATAACAAGTATGCTCCAACCTGAACTATGGATATTATCTTCTAATTTGGTCATGCTTTCCATCAACTTTGTCTGCTATTATTATACTGCATCTGAGTGTAACTCAGACACATATTATAAATGCATCAAAACAATTACCACTAATCACTTTTGATATTACTCTTAGCAGTGTTGCTACAATGAGGCGGAGCAGCAGCATATTTATTTCAGTTATTTTCTTATCGTGTGCCTTTGACGCGTACCAACATCATATCATTAGGTACCAAGTTCCTGTACGTTACATCTGCCACAGGAAGTTTTGATTGCCCTAATATATATCCAATGTAGTAAAGATAAGCTAGCACATTAGATCGTGTAGTGGGATGTTATGTGTGGGTTAACATGAAAGCTGCGGCCGACATGAAAGTTTAGGTGGGGTACATAGCACGGATCATCTCAGTGGTAAAAATATCATTATCATTTTAACGAAGTATTGGCCAGGCAGGCATGAGCTCCGTTACCAATCTCACTTACCTTTTTCTCCAATTCGCCTTGAGGCATATATCCAACGATCTCTCCTACTTCCTTCTCTTCACAGAAGAACTTTATTACGGGTATACCTCTTATGCCATATCTTGATGCCAACTCCTGTTGTTCATCAACGTTAACTTTGACAAATCGTATATCTGGGTATTTGCTAGCGATCGATTCGAATATTGGCTTCAATCTAATACAATATGGACACCATGGGGCCCAGAAATCAGCTGCTAATATTTTCCTATCCGATATCAAGGTATTCCATTCAGTTTCATGTGTTATATCTAATGTCATGCTTCATTTTCACCGTATAATCTTAAATGTAGTCCCTGGCAGTATTTAAGAGATCATTTAGTCTCCCGCCACGGAAAAGCAGGTTACTGTATACTAGAAGCAACTCGTTAAAATTTCTGGCCCGGGAGGATGACGTGGATGTATCCGTCTGTCTCCCATAATCCAAATCGATTATTCTCCACGTCTTCACAATACGCAAAGAGACTACTCATTCCTTTAACCCGCCGTTTTAGAGATCAGAACCTATCTCCAAGCTCCTCTACTTTCAACGAATATTCATCAGTTGAGGGTACATCCATATATGTTATGGGATGATCCTTTGGATCTTTTCTCTTTATCATTCCACCACCCTTTAGGTTGGACATTTGGAGAGATGAAATCCCGAAATTTGGGGAATGCAACAAGATCGATTCCCAAAACCTTGTTAGTGTCCAGTATGTTGTACTACAGGTAATTTATTGACTAAAGCTTTCTTTTTAGCCCGATCATTCACGCCCCACAAAAATTTGCATTTGTGTGTGTATTCATTCTGACCGAGAAGGGATCATTTTACTATTCTGTGCAACTATATTTTCTTCTAGGTCATAAAAGACACTAGAACGGACTATTGGGGAGATGTTAGCTATGTTAGACCGTAACCGAATGATGATGTGAGAATAACTAAAAGTAGGACGACCGGGGTTGGATCGAAAGGAAAGGGTCGGCTACCAGCATCATGCCAACAGATATTGTGCCCTTATATTCATGAATTTGGATAAAAGGTGTTCCGGAACTATGTTAACTTTGAGCGCTTATTGACAGCAGCAATACCTGGAATGCTTCATGAAAATGTTCCGATTACGGACTTCTCGGAATTATCAGTTAACAGCCCTTCTGCAGCGGCACCTGGTGGTTTTATCATGTATTAACAGAAAAGTGTCCAAAAAGAAATGAATTTGGCAATTCAGTTTTTCCCACTCCGAGCATTCCAGATCTAGAGTGTGAACAGTCTTCTTTTGCTCAAGAGATACATATGACAAAATTAGGATATAGCTCTTTTTTCATGATATTTACTGTATTCGATTGGATTTTAGATACCACACTCTTTGGTTATTGCTAATCATAATCGATTCCTACATGAGTGAGCATATATCAGTAAATTAGATTACGCCAATTACTCTTGAATCTTTAATCTACTTCTAATTTCATCAGGACAAAGCCATAATAGGTAATGTGGTTGATTAATTGCACGCTGATCGATGATTAATTGTCAGGGTAGAAGATTACAATATGGTTTTGCCTATCTCATTTTCCTATCATTGCTCTTAACTCAATTAATTAATTCATTCGCCTATCCTCTTCATTTAGCTGGTGCAGTTAATTCTAATATTGACTCCATCAGCATTGCAGATGAGGATTTATCAGAAATCTCCATTCCTGAAAGCACTGAAGAAGAAGCGGAAGGTGCCTCTAAGATCCCTCATCCTGCAATAGCCAAAGTGCAACCATACAATCTTGAAAAGACGGTTCGTGAACTATCTTCCTTTCACACACGTCACAGTGAATCAGAATTCATAGATGATGCGGCATACTGGCTAGCTGAGAAACTTCAAGGTGTTTGCGGTACGGATGTGTT
>JAATVS010000123.1 GCA_014523695.1 Nitrososphaerales archaeon TH5895 | reverse complement strand
TTGGGTCCATAAATTCTCAAAAATAGAAATATATGGAAATATCCTAGAAGGGTCAGTCGAATACGTTGAAAAACCTGTAGCTGGATCAAATGACTGTTCAGTGTCATCCTCTAGTTCTGTTACGAGCGAAGTACTCTTATCTATTACTAGTATCGTTGCTCTAGTCCCGGAGATCTCTTGAATGTATCTAATCGAATCGATGTTATGATTATTCTCTTTATCGGTACTCCTATTATGAATTGCCTGTAACAAAAATGGTTTCTGTTCTACAAACTTCTCGATTAGCGGATGAAGAGGTACTAATGCTCTTACTCTGACATTGTGTCGTACCACAGCATTAGTCAATGCCTCGATAACTCCAATCTTTTCATGCCAAAAAAATGAACTAGCAGTAGGAAAAAAAAGCAAAATTTCCTCATTGGCTGAGGCTATGCTATCAAGGCATACCTGTCGTGTTATATTAGAGTCTTTAATGCCTCCAATTATTTTTAGTTCCTTACTAGTTTCTATTTCAGTATTTTTCTGCTTAGTCAGAGTTGAACCATCAAATCGAATATTTGGAGCCTTTTGAGATTTAATTTTACAAGCACTATTTGTTGTCAAAGTATCGACCTTGTTCATTATACAAAATGTTTATCAATTATTGCTAATATTTTGGATAGTTCTATGAGAATAATATCTTATCCTTATGAATATCAATATGAGTAATATTTTACATGTAAATGTTGTATTGCGTATATTTATTACGTCATCTAATTCCATTGTCGCATGTTCTTCAGTCTGATTCAGTTGGCTGAATTCTTCGACAAGGAGGACCTGATTTCCTGGGTTCGTACTTGAGAGAAAGAGTTTCTTCCGAGCTTGTTTCGACATAGCGATAATATTCAAAAACTGGCTATTATATCAAACATGACCCCAAAGTGAGGGACGGGGGGAGATACCATATTTTCTTCTTCAATACTACCGTCAGGACTTGACATAATGTAATTCCTTTCGAATCTTCCATTTTCTAAAAAAAGCCATTTTAATTCATCTCATCCCAGACTTGTGATGCATATCAGAGTCTTCTTGCTTTAATAAATGTGAAGCTCCCTCTTTTTTCATCTGAATTTATTACAAATCCTTGCTCCTTAATTACACCTCTCAACTTACATAATCTTCCAGTTAACGACCTGGTTGTTTCTACAATAAAGAGTAATCCGTTTTTCGTAAGGCATCTTCTTGCCTCTACAATATATTCAGGCCAGTTCTTCCTTTAATGATAGACAAAATACGGCGATATCAAGTTGACCATCTTTTTTGAGCGGAACTGACTTCATACGGAAACCCAACTTTTGACCTCAGTAGTTTGCTGGATGTATCATGGACGGATGAATATATGAAACTGATTTTAAAGTATTCTATTGTTTCCATTTTTACATCAACTTTACCTAGCTTCTCTTGACAACTTAAATAGTTTCTCTAGTAAACATATGTTGATGACTAATACGCAAAAAACAAAAGAAAAAATCAATGAAAAGGTAGCTCTGACAGATGACCCATGTTGTGATGACTCATGTTGTGCAGGTGGTGGTCCTTCAGTCAGTTTCGAAGGTGAAGAAAGAAGAGGAGGTGGGTGTTGCTAAAGAAAGTATTGGCTAAAATAAAACTCTAATGCTGGAGCTTAATCTATCCCAGCAACCATTCCATTTTACTAAACTTATGCCTTATATCCTAGAGTAGAGCCATCTCAAGCCACTTCCAATAACAATCTACTTCTACAAATCCCGTGTCTCTCAACCAGCCTAACTGTATATCCATTGGTAACAATCTATTAGCTTTATCCTCTTTCTTTGAGCTGTATCCAATTGCCTTTAGAAATCTAATATGCAATTTAGCTGAAGGCGAAGCGATCCATTCTAAATTACAAAATACTCCTGTTGGGTTAATAATATCATAAATTTCTTCGGAGTTCACGCTTACGTTCATGTTTGAGTTCGTGGATAGCGAAACCTGTGATAACAGCATCAAAGTAACCTAAATCTGGCAGAGGTTGACCTAGATCATGTTCTATAAACT
Source organism: Nitrososphaerales archaeon TH5895 (assembly GCA_014523695.1). Lineage (GTDB taxonomy): Archaea > Thermoproteota > Nitrososphaeria > Nitrososphaerales > Nitrososphaeraceae > TH5896. Next base: position 7,763 of record JAATVS010000123.1, on the reverse strand, counting down.
TGACCTTTGGATCATTGGCAAAATGCTCTCTTGTAGACTTCAACATTGTTGGAGATATATCTAGTGCCACTGCTTCTGTATCTGGCCGATTCGTTTTTATCAACCTGATCAGTCTACCATCTCCTGTCCCCAGATCCAAGATTCGTTTTGTGTCTTCAGGCAGGTGATCTATCAGAACCGATTCATCTTCTGGGCGATGTGGAATCTTTGCCGAATGACTCATCACAAAAAATCATAATAGAAATAGAAAAGCATTGCGTACCGTGTGTCAATGGATCCTATAGTAAACAATGCTCTTATACTGGATGGTTCTATTTGTAGACAATCACACTAAAGATTATATGTTCACTCTTAATGAAATTAGAGTATAGAGATTAATATCCATCTATCTGGTAATTACCATAACTTCAAGCCACTCCGTAGCTATCTAAAATGGGCCGAATGCCTCAATAGCTCTCTTTCGGGCCTGTCTTTTTGGGTCGACTCTCTTGATGTTTCCTCCTCCACTTTTCTTATAATAGCACGTCGTGCGGGAATAGGGAGAATACTTCAGGAACCCATCATAGATAGGAATAGAACATGAATAAATCCCTGTCTGCCAGTCAGCAATTCAGAAATCCTCTGTTGGCAAACTAAAACTGAACGTGGCGCCATAATCAACTTCCGTACCACGATTTCCTTTACAGTTATTCTCAGCCCATATTCTTCCATTATGTGCTTCTATTATTCCCTTACATATATACAATCCAAGGCCAGTTCCTCTATCAGATTTCGTAGTAAATTTAGTGAATAATTTAGGTAGTATGGATGAATCAATTCCTTGGCCAGTATCCTTTACTTTTACGATAATTTGGTTTTGTTTATTATCGATCTCAGTTGCAATAGCAATTTCCCCATTTTGTGTAAATTTTATTGCATTGTCTATTAGGTTGCATATTACTTGCTTAATTCTATTCTCATCTGCTACTATAGGAGCGGACTCTAATTCTTCAGAACTAGAAAAGGAGAGGATAACATCATTACCGTGATTCCTTATTTCATTGGAATAGTCCTGGACCATCTCCCTTATAGTTTCTGCAAGAACGAAACTCTGTTTATTTAGCCTCAGCGTCTTACTATCAATTCTAGTTACATCAAGTATATCTTCAGTAAGGCGTTGAAGTCTTTTTGCGTTTCTAGCAATGATATCTATCATCTCCCTCTGTTGTTTGATCTTATCTTTCTTGTCACCTTCTAAGATGATGTCTGAATGTTGAAGAACGTCTGATAAACCCAATATTGGTTGTATAGGAGTACGCAGTTCATGAGCGGCAATATTGATGAATTCCTGTTGTGCCTTACTGCGAATTATTAATTCCTCACGTAATTCGCTCTGTTTCCATAATGTATCAAATATCGTAACGTATGACAATACGGTGGATTTGCTGTTAGAATATGTTGCTAATCCTATTGCTTCTTCCGGATTGTATTTTGTGTCATCTTTTAATTCTATTACAAGTGAGTACTTTCTATCTACTATAAGGATAGTCATCCTTGTCTGCATTGTTGGTTCAATGTTTCGTATTTGTATTCCGTCGATCCGTTCTAACCTTTGGATTGTATTTGTTATTTTATCTTCGATCGGTACAAGGATCTTTACATGTGTTTTGTATTTGACTGCATTTTCAATAAGTAAATCTATTCCTCCTGCTTTTTCTTGACGGAGGAAAGCGTTTGCTGTGTGAAAGATTATGAGTATTTCATATCTTGCTTCTCTGACATGCCTATAAGCGACATTGATTATTTCAGAAGGCTCCTTTATGGTCTGAAGTACTTCTGGACGTATACCTTCCTCTAGCTCTTTTATACGAAGATGTGCAGGTGTTGCCTCACGCCAAAGGTTCTCAAAGATGAAGAGATATGCTTCCACCATGCCTTTCTGAGTGGAAAAAATAGCATCTTTGACCTTTTCGCCTGGCTTATCTACAAAAACAGAAAAAATCTCTCTATTATCATGAATGGTGAAGTTACCTTTGACACCATCCATATGACGTATCTCTATATTTCTTATTTCTTTAAGTATCTCTTTACAATACTCTAGGTTTTCATCTCTTATATCAGTAAGAACTCTGACCTTAATTCCCCTCTTGTCTAGTGCCAGGTTTGCCCGCCAGACAGGAGCTGTCTTTTTGATTGTAATTGGTCCTGAAAAATCATAACAACACACTATGTTCTTTTTGCAAAAATCATAACGTGAAATGTAAAAATTCACAATATTCTCAGCGCCATTTAAAATCCATATTTTTTGTCCTAAATCCTGAGAATTGAATTCTGGATCCATTTTAGCCAGTCATCTGTCTTAGCATTGACTGTATTGAGCATTGCAAGAGATAAGTTTTCTTTTAGTTTGGCGGAATAATCTAGATTTAAACAAGTTCGTAGAATTGAATGATTTACCTCAAAGAGCCCCGGCGGGGTAAAGAGCCGAACTTGATACATAAATTTGAGCATTTCTTATCATTATCATGAAAACCTTTTACAAACCGGAAGGTATTCATTATATGGTATCATTGCTACTAATCTGCTTACAATTTATCAGATTCCATTAAGAATGATCTCTGTTGCTATTCTAATTTTTGTCTTATACTATATACATAAGAGAATTGTGCAAAGTTGTGTATTGGATTTTAAGAATAACAATAAGAAGACTGATCAGAAATACCAGAAAAAATTTGATATCTGAATGAAAGTCAAGGGGTAGAATGGTTATTACAAAAGGACCTCAATGTCAGGGTTTGTTTGTTTTATAACTGCTGGCGAAATTAATACGGAAGCAGCAAGAGAAGTGCATCCACTCAAGAGTATTGGATGTTTCATCAAGAAACCAATTTCTGCAGAACAACTTTTAAGACGCATTAAAGCAGAGTTAGAATAAACCCAAGCTTATGGTAATGGGTTAACTTTTTGAAACTCTAGATAAGCACTAAAAATTTGTCATCTTTCTTATATTCTGTAGTGAGAATTGAATATTCTTTGGCTGGACATAATAACGATATTCTAAGCTCAAACAGTATTAATAGGTTAATCGATTTGTTGATTTCTTCTTATTGAGCAGTCCTCAATTGCTCTGGACTATTCACATAATTTCTAGCTTCTTGTGTTAAATCCTTGACAATAGGAGTTCCAACATCTACAGCCTTCTCAAAACCAGTAATAACACCAGAGAAGAAGGTCTGCCATCCTAGGCCGAATACAGCTAATATGATTACCATCAATAAAATGAAGCCAAATAAGCCCATCTTGAACGTAAATACCAAAACAAGTTATAAAATTTACATTATTTTAGTTATAGAAGAATGCACTAGTCATTGTTCTTACTGCTCTTATTATTAAATTGAGACTACTCTCCAGTATCAATAATTTTACGTTGCCTTCTGCAGAACATAAGGCATTTGAAGTCGACATAACCTCATGAGATAAAGTAATAATGCCTAATAAGTTAGTATTCTATGCTAGCTATTATTTTGGATAGCTATAAAAAGGAAGGGAGAGGGAGGCAATGGTTACAAAAGTAAACAGGCCTAGTCTAATTTCTGGCTCCTTTAGAAATAATAAAAAAATAATAATACAAACTGAACTGTTATTTGATCTAGTAGGGATAAGTGCGCTAAATCTAGGTTATTTAATATAGGAATAAAATATAGGGATTGTTAGAAAGATACACCTTGCAGAAAAATTTGTTAATTGTCGGGGTTGGACCTGGTTCCCCACAATATTTGACTTGCATTGCTATGGATGCCATTAAGAAGTCAAAATATATAGTCGGATACAAATACACATTGGACACTGTAGAGAGTATAATCGATAAGACCAGACAGGAGGTTTATCATATAACAATGCAGAATCAAGAATCAATATATCAACATGTATACAATAAGATGAAAGATAGAGAATATTGTACGGTGCCTTTTACAGGAGATGCCAACTTTTCTGAATCAGAAGTTGTTGATCGATTACTAGAGATTTTTGGAGATAATAATGTAGAGATTATTCCTGGAATAAGCTCTATCCAAGTCGCTTCTTCTAAATCCATGATACCATTAGATAAATCATCTGTACTTTCGTTTCACATTTCCGGTGATATAGAAAAAAAGAAGAAAGAACTAATCAATGCAATAATGGATAAAAAAAGTGTTATTCTACTTCCTCGTCCTTGGCCTGATGATCCTTCAAGGAATTTCATGCAATCAGATATTGCCAAATTCCTTAAACTCAATGGAATTGATACTTCGATTCTCAAAGTATGGGTCTTTGAATACCTTAGCAAATACAATAAAGAAACTATTTTCAGAGGAAAAGCTATCGATCTAGAAGGAATGAACTTCAATCCCCTATCAGTAATGGTAATAGATCAAAATAAGCGACATTCGTACCGAGATTTTGATTCATTTGAAACAAGACATCTAAAATAGTTCTTGATAACAATTGAAAAAATTGATTGACCATACTGAAAATGACAACCCATTCTATGATACCTTCATAGAGGAAGAAAGAGCTATACTCCAATCGCATTTTTCAAACGCTGACAAGAATATTTTTGCCATTATCACACCTAAACAGGTTGATAGAGGAGCATTAATGTCTAGATACTCTAGAACAGATAAGACTATGAGACGAGTATTTTTGGACGAATTTATCAGTAATCCTAATCGAGGTAAAGAATTTTATGATAGAGTATTATTGGAGTATGGAGATGATTCAGTAGCTGAATTAGGCGAAGCTCAAATTGCAATAGAGTGGATTTCAAATATTGCAGCCAAGAAACTTGAGGATCGAAGGATTGGATTATCTTACCTGGAGAAATCATCCCGATATGTAGCATTGGATCAAAAAATTAGGGGTAAGTACAAATACTATCGGGAAGATCTTATTATGTCATCTAAATTCTCAGACAAATATGTCCAAGCATGTGATCATGCCTTTGACCTATATTCTAAGAATATCAGCTCAATGTTGAAATATCTAGAAGAGTTAGGACCTATTGAAAAATTTTACTTCTTTGATTCCATTACAAAACGCGATGTATCGTATCGCAATCTCAAAGACTCTAAAGATATAGAGTCGGCTAATAGAATCTATAGATTAACCATTAAGGCCAAATCTTTGGACATACTACGAGGCATTTTGCCAGCGTCAACACTCACTAATATTGGTATCACCGGTAATGGTAGGGCTTTTGAATACCTATTATCTAGGATGTTCTCATCAGGCTTAATTGAATTAAGGAATTTAGGAAATCATTTACATGATGAACTTGACAAGATTATACCTTCATTCGTAAGACGAGCAAATGATGAAAAGTATGGTAAAGTACTACAAGAATACTTCATAAATACTAGAAACGCTATAATCAAACTCACTGAATCCCATTTAAAGAATATACAACCGAATAGAAACCCTGAGACTATCCATTTACTTGAATTTCCAGATAATTTTGAAGCTGAAGTTAAAGTTGCAGCAGCTATATTATATGAATTTGCTAGAGGGCAGTCTCTGGAGAGCATCATCAAATACGTTCGATCTCTCAAGAAAAACGAGCGCATAAATATAATTCGAATGTATACAAAATTTCGGTCCAACAGAAGGCATAGACCAGGTAGGGCATTCGAAATGGTTGATTACACATTTGAGCTGCTTACGAATTTTGGTATGTTTCGTGATTTGCATAGGCATAGGCTCGTTACAATTGAAAGACAATTACTCTCTACCAAACACGGTTATGATATCCCTCAAGAGATTGTAGATCTAGGAATTTCTAACGAATTTAAAGATTGTATGTATGAATGTAACGAAGTTTACGAAATACTATCTAATCGGATGCCAGAACAAGCGCAATACGTTGTAAATTTTGCATTTAGATACCCATATTTTCTGAAAATCAATCTACGTGAAGCATGTCATATGATCGAACTTAGAACCTTACCTCAAGGACACGCAGACTATCGAAGCGTATGCCAACGACTCTTTAAATATATAGAAGAAAAGAATCCTATTCTTGCGGAGGGAATAAAATTCGTGGATCTGAATACTTATGAATTGGAGCGATTTACCACGGAGAAGAAAACAGAGAAAAAGAAACAAGAGAAAATCTAGGGCGTTACTTTCTTGGCATACATTAACAACATCTCATTCAACTTAGCAAAACATTAAGATAAAGATCGCTTTGGATCATCCCTCTCTATATAATTAATAGTAAAATGGTAGGTATGAAGTAGCAAAAGGTAAATCTCTTTTTATTCCTTTTACATGGAATTAAATCTTTTACTATACTGTACACATACATGTAATGGATATTATGGAAAAACATGAAGTATGGAGAGACGAGAAATTCTTCGAAGCAGGCGATCAGGAAATTTTTGGACCAGATTTAGCTTTCAGGTCGTCGGATTGCTCCTTGAGATCGGCTTCAAAGGTCACCTATTTTTGTTGATCTATATTACTTTATAAGATAACTAGGTTCCGGAATACCTTTTATGTAATCGTATAGACTCTCTCTGAGTTGTAACAAACGATGGCATAATGGGACAACTGCTTGACTTAGGTATGGCGACCAGCTTACTGGGTCCACTTGGTCGTCCTACCTATTCGTACTTCAATTTGTATTGACTCTAAGTATGTGCAGGAAACATATTTCATATAATTTGCCGAATATTCTAAAGTAAATCCTTGGGAATAGTAGACATGAACGATCATCTTGTTTCATTTAACCTACTTTGCCAATACTCTTTCATTTCGTGTCTTTATTTCTGTGAGCTATTTCAAATTAAAAACTTTTTTTAGGTAGGAAATTAGACAATCAATTTAATTCAAAATTTGAATCTTGTACTAAATGTATATTATTTGGTTGGCCTTCAAGTTCAATATATCGGGAACAGGCATTGTGACCTATTTGGCAGTTTAGCTAAGATTATAACAAGCATATTACATTCGTATTCTTGAAATGAAATATAAAACAGAATATCTTACCTTTAATACTCCTACAAGACGCGCATATGTTAATATTACTTCAAATGTACGAAAGATAGTTGAAGAAAGTGGAATAAAGGAAGGACTTTGTTTAGTAAATGACTAGTTATGCAACGTTTTACCTATCAGTTTTTGTTATCTTAATTGATGGGTCAGTGGCGATGTTTTAACACTTGTAATCATAAAAAGCGTTATAGAGCTAACTTTCGGGGATATGATACAGCAATAAGATGGAAGTTCCACTGGCAATGACACATATCGCCTAGATTCAAGTTCACCTTTGTTTCAACAAGATTTAGATTTGGTGGTCGTTTTTGGAAGATATATTATTACTTCCAGTGGTTTTCCCACTCTAACCACCGCAGTTTAGGAAAAAAGTTTCCAAACTGGGACCTCTACAGTAGTTGGTGACAAAATATCGATCGGGCTATGGCAGAGATATGGCAATGCATTTCAAAGCTTTTTTCTAAACTTTACTATTTGGAATTATGACCTCTTTACTGGAGCAAGAAGATTTTAATAAACACCTGATAATTATCTTCTTAAGATGAAATCCGAAACGGAATATCTTACATTTAATACTCCTACAAGACGTGCATTTGTTAATATCACTTCAAATGTAAGAAAGATAGTTGAAAAAAGCGGAATAAAGGAAGGACTTTGTTTGGTAGATGCAATGCATATTACAGCTAGTGTTTTTATAAATGATAACGAAAGTGGACTGCATCAGGATTTTGATAAATGGCTAGAAAGGTTGG
>JAATVS010000690.1 GCA_014523695.1 Nitrososphaerales archaeon TH5895 | reverse complement strand
TGCCGCAGTAGGAGCTGCGGGTATAGCTTCTTCAAATCAAGAAATAGTCCAAGAAAAAACAGCTCAAGCTATGAATACAGATAACAATGGACGTGCAACGTTCACTGTGCAGGTAGGACCTAAATCTGATTTAGGTATTTATGATACAGAACTTGAAGTCACAAAAGATAGCTATCAATCAAGTTTCGAACAGATAGACTTCCGTGTAGTATAGAGAGGATATTCTCTATTATTTTATGATAAATTCAATTCAATATCTCAGCCTGGCTATGCAACTTAGCTCCTCATGAAATCATCATCTTCTTCATATTTACCATTTTTTCCAGTCCTTCTTTAGCTTTACAAACTTACTTGCAAATAGCAATATTCTTATCTCAAAATCTGAAAGTTTAGACAATAATGCAGACTATCTGTGCAGAATGCCATTGCAATCAGGAGTGTATTAGAATTAAATATCAAAGATTGCGATTTATGTATAAAGAAGAAGAAGTATTGCTGCTGCAGCTATATTCATATTCAATCCCACTTCTAATAATTATAGGGACTATTTTCGTTTAATGGCTGAATTCTTTAAACATGTTAAGTCAATTCTTTAAGTCAATTTATCAAGATTCAGAATCGTAGCCAAGACCAATTTAGTTATAGAAATTAAGATTGATCTTGTTTCTCATGAGTTTTCAAGTTGAATTGAGAGCTCAGCAAATTTATAATGTAACTAAATCTTCGTTCGATATATAGACGTGCACTCTTCCTATTACATCGATGTTGGTATCTGTTAAGTTACTATACTTAGATGACCAAGGATCTCAATCTACTAACTAAGAATATTCGTGAATTTCTTTTTAATAAGTTAGATAGTTATAAAAGTAATGACAGAAATGTCCAAAAAGGAACAGTTTCTTATGCAAGGCACTTTTACAGCAAAACTTGCTACAGTAAAGGATAATGGAAGTCCACATGTAGTTCCAATTTGGTTCGTATTAGACAATCAAACAGACCGAACAAGTGAACGAGCAGCAAGAGATGTAGTTTTTACCACTTATGACAGCTCGCTTAAAATAAGAAACATTCAGCGTGATAATAGAGTGAGTATTTGTGTGGACGATCAGACACCGCAGTTTTCCTTTGTAACTATTTTTGGTAGGGCAAAAATATATCATATTAAACAGAATGAACTTTTCAAGTGGGCTACCAAAATAGCAAAGCGGTATATGGGAAAGGATAATGCAGAAACATATGGCAAAAGAAATAGTACTGAAGGTGCAGTTCTAGTACGCATAAAACCTACAAGAATAATAGCAGAAAAAGATACAGCTGAATGGGAATGATTATGATTGAAATAATTTACGATCCATTGAGTATCACGCATCTGGGTATATGAGTTACTATTGACTAAGTTATTCTTGATGTCAAAATGCCAGATATGGATGGCTTTGAATTATACCGGGAAATAAAAGAAAGAGATCTTAATGCTAAAACGTGTTTTCTTACAGCGAGTGAGCTTTATCATAGGGAGTTTAGAACTAAAGAGTGCCGTGCGTTGGACAAGGAGTTATTCATTCGTAAACCTATTGGGAATGAGGAGCTAATAAGGGAGATCGAACGCTTAATTGGAAAATAAAACATATAAAAACTTGGACTGTTATACTGTATGTTATATCTTTAGCATATTGGAAGTGTTTAAGTAAGGATATATGTAATACTGCCCTAATGGCAAATAATAACGTAAGTAAATTTGACTATTTGGTTGTCGTTCGAAGAACCTGGAATGATGCAGGCTGAACGGCAAAAATCCCTCTTTCGAAAATACAAAAGCTTTCACTGGGATAGGTGGTCCGGTGGAATTAGGTCTTATGCTCCTAGGGCATTTGTTCATGGCTACGTGATTTTCAATTTGCCCTATGCAAAATCACTTGTTTGATGCACTCTCATTGTTAACGTACAATATGTACTACAGATTAAATATATATTTTTTTAGCTATTCTTTTCTAATAAGTTATTACTAACTCAATACGTATATCCATAGAACCATAGAATTATAATAGACAATTTATAATCGGGATCTAATTTATTACAATCCATTCCTATACATAAACATAGATTGTTCAAGACGCTATTCAAAAGGCTAGGCTTCGAGCATGAAGCAGATATTCGACCCCCAGAAGAGAAATTCTTCTCTGATCTAGTGGGATACTCTGATCTTAAAAAGCTATTCATGAGATCAATAATTAGTAAGGAACCTTCACATATTCTCTTAACTGGTCCGCCTGCATCAAGCAAGACGATATTTCTCCTACAAATGATGAAAGGATTAGACAATAGTTACTTTGCAGATGGAATAGGAACTAGCGGATTAGGTATGGTTGATTACCTGTTTGAACATCCATCAACAAAGTATTTGTTAATTGATGAAATAGACAAGATGAAGAAAAGCGATCAGGTTGCCTTACTAAACATAATGGAAACTGGTATTCTTAGTTCTACAAAGGTCA
>JAATVS010000122.1 GCA_014523695.1 Nitrososphaerales archaeon TH5895 | reverse complement strand
TTAGGGGTAATCGCGGCATTAGTAGCAAAATGCAGAGTCGAAGTAGAACGGGAGTTCGACGACAAAAACAGTATCGACGGGAAAGGAGTATAGATAGATGAAGATAATCAATTGGCAATGAGCAATATGGGAGTATTGATTTGAAGTATCGAGCTAGCCTAAGTAATATTCATTATGTGAAGCTTCTATGCTAGACAGCTCTGTTATTACTGCCATCATAATTAATTTCTGATATGATAGGTCAGACAGGAGAATAATGAATTCCTCTAAAAGCACAAACTTATAGAACCCATCAAGGCTTCTGCGACCGAAATTTGGAATTAAAAAAGAGAGAAAATGAACTCCGACTGATTGTCGATGAATTAGAGGCCAAGAGGACTGAATTGCAGATGACTACAACTGAGTCCAATCATCACCTTGCAGAATTTCAGGAAACCAATGCAGACAACGATAATCCCAATCTAGAAATGGAACAAGAGATAGCTATGTTAATGAACAAATTGTCAACACCGCCACCAAACATAGCAAACAGTAGTCATAAGGATGAAAATGAAAATCAATATTCATTCTCCTCATTACCCCCTTAAGTGAGTCATCTCAGGTACCTGTAGTACCTGCATCCAAGGTGGCTTATGTTCTGCAGAAGGCAATCGCAAAATTATTGATACTAGAGATTTGTCTCAATTTAATATTAAGAGCAGTCAGAACAATGACTAGTGCATTCTTCTATAATGAAAATAATGTAAATTATATAACTAGTTTCGATATACACATTCAATATGGGCTTATTTGGCTTCATTTTATTGGTGGTAATCATATTAGCTGTATTCGGCCTGGGATGGCAGACCTTCTCCTCTGGTGTTATTACTGGTTTTGAGAAGGCTGTAGATGTTGGAACTCCTATTGTCAAGGATTTAACACAAGAAGCTAGAGATTATGTAAATAGTCCAGAGCAGCTAACAACTACTTGATAGTACTGACAGTTTATAAAATACATTGTTAGAGAAGTAGTAATCAATATAGATATCAGTCCCAAAGAGTCTATTGCGATGGTAGCTGAAATATTTTTAACAATTAATCCGTGTCTGGACGAACCAATGTCTAAATTTAGAAAAGTTTTCTACTTGAAGTATTTACGATAATTAGATTCCTCTTGATCATATTTTGCATTCGTTCTTTGTATCTCTTTCAGAGAGATGATTCATTTCGAGATTATGGACATTTCTTTCATGAAAATATATCCCGCGAAGGATATAAGATTACACCAGTATAGTTCTTTATAGCTATTATAATGACAGCTTATGGAAGTTTACACTTTTCTACATATGCCGATTTCTGTAATACGTGTTTGAATGTAATAATGTCAACATACTACGAAATCTGCCTCTGGATATTCCGGGCTGCTACTAATAGCCACAAGCCTCCAATAATTTGCTGCAAGTACTCCATTGATTTCACAAGCAGATATGTTTTCTGCCCCAGCATTAGTACTTATAGACATAAGGTTGCCGTCAAAATTCGCATGACCTAGTCCTAGGACATGTCCAAGTTCATGTCGTGCGATTTGCTCTAACAAAGAATTCTGGAATCCATTCCCGAAAATACTACCAGAAAGTGTTACATCAATGTTATCAACAAATCCATTACTATCAAATCTAAATTCTGTTTTTCCAGCGGCTAGTGAATCTCCATAATTAAATTCCTCGTCATTTGCATCTTCGTCGTTATCAGAGAATCCTATTTCTACGTCAGCCTCGCTGTCGTCTTGTTTTTCTACAAAAATCAAATTGTCAAACAATACATCCCAGTCTTCTATTGCATTAATTACTGCTTGCTTGCTGTCTTCATCTACTTCATCACTTATTCTGTATTCCAGTGCTCCATCTGAAATCTTATCTGACCAAGCACAACATATTTGCAATAACCTCATTTCATTAAGATCAATATCATCACCACTATCGCCGTCATCCTCATCATCCTCATCTCTAGTATTCTCATTGTCGTCATCTTCGTCATCAGTGTCATCCTCAACAGATGCAGATACCATTAATTGTATCGGAGTCGGAATTATAGTCACCGAAGAAATTACAGACAATAATAATGGTAGAATCAAAGCAAGTAATGGCATACGAATGTGTAGAGAATATAGATTATAGCGACTAATAAATTTAATATAACTTGAGTACGTGTATGTCCTACATATACCAATTATACAGTTGTCGTATACTATCTATGCTAAATGGAAATTGGCAAGAATTTGATAATTAAGCAGGAATAAAAATTAATTCAAACGATTAAGAATTAAATGACCAGTCCTGTATTTATTTTCTCTGCTCTGCCGACATGAAACTTAAATTTAGAACTCCTTATTGAGGAATAAGGTAGGGCGACCCTAAGTGTCATGACGAGTAGGCCGCCCTCCCGAATGCATACAGGGGACGGATCCTGTCATAGCAGCAAGAATACCGCCTGATTTATATTAGCATAACAGATTTTAAAATACTTTACTAAAAGGAGTAGCGCGACCCTAAGAAAATTGGTACGATATCTCTATAATTGGGATTGTAGTCCGAATATTATCGGATGCAGATAAAATGGTAGCTCTTGAAGTGATTAGTATGATCGAAGAATACAACATTTATTGCAGGAATAACAATGGCTATGGCGATATTCTTGAAAGTTAATATGTGAATTATGACATATATTAGAGCATCTATAACATAGGATGGCTGGATATATGGTAAATGAGGGATTTAGAATAATTCCATTATACTCTTTTACACTAGTAATATGTATCTCTATGCCAATAGGCATTTTTGTTGTTGTTAGTTCACATGATAATTTTCAAAATGTGTTTGCACATGTATTAAATGAATACGGCAATATCACACTAGAAGCTGGATGGGACCAGGAACCACCACTAGTGGATGAAATAAACCATATAGTCGTAGGCGTGACCAGAGATCTTGCAAATGGAAGCTCTACACCAGTCAGAAATGCAATGGCCGACATGAATGTCATGATAAAGTATGGAGGCGTAACAAAATCCCTTGATTTTGTTCCTTCAGAAGAAGAAGCTGGATGGTACGAATCAGAGATTCTTCCAACAAGATTAGGCTCTTATAGCCTTGCATATAATGGTACTGTGCATGACCAGGCAATCAGTGATCAAGTAGACATTGAAGACGTCGAAAGCACGCAAAAGATATCATTTCCAGAGGCAGCTGGTGGTAGTTCTGGTGGTGCGACAGGCGGAGGTGCATCTAATATCAATCTAGCAGGTGGTCAAATATCCAATGTTCTAAACCAGATTACAAATGACATTAACAATATCAGAGATGATATCGGAACTTTAGCTGAGGCTAATTCAAATATAGAACAAGGTATTCAGGATGTTAGAGATGTAGCAGAAAGATCATATATCTTGGCTGTAACAGCAATTGGCGTCGGAGCAGCGGGTATTCTTATAGGGGTGGCTGCACTTCTTCGAACCCGTTAAAAGAATAATGAAAGAGCCGCGATCGTTACTACATTAGATATAGGATTTGTTTCTAACATGTAAAGGTCCGATTCTGTTTTAATAAATTAAGATATAGTCTTGACGGGCAAAAAATTTAGGGGAGATAATCGAAAGATATCTAATAAAATACGCATGTAGCAGAAGACGACTAGTTGGTATGCATAGTTTAATCATAGAAAAACAACATATACTACGATTTTGGAGGAATACGCATCTCCAATCAAATTTTGATTTTACATTTCTTATTAGGTTATGGCTTGACTAAATAAAACCCTTCACAATCAGTCCTATCCCACTAAAAAATAGAACTACAAAAAAGTATAGATTTATAGTGTTTTCAGGATCTAGTCCAGTCACACTCATAGGGGGTGCAGTTACATTTGCGTATTGCTTGTTAACGTTATAACCAACATAAGGAAATATAAATAGAAATGAGACCAAGATTAATACTACGCCTACCACAAGTACACCCTTACTATAACCTTTCAATATTCTAAATAGTGTATAGTATTTATTTAAGTTCTTTTGTGTAGAAGGAATTTGAATTCAAATTTATCCATTCTTAACTTCTTTTAGTTAACTATTCTTTAATTCTTCAGAATTCAGAAAATGGATGTAATCACAAATGGATGTAATCACAATATGACTTACTAGATAGGACTAGGTAGGTGGAATTACAAAATATTTATTAGTCAAACTTTATTGATTACCTAATTGTTAGCTTACGTATTATGGTGAATTAGTCTCACATCAAACGCTTATAGATTTTAGACAACCGTTTTTCGGATTGGCGCCAGAATTTTATAAACCATTTTTGACCCAAAATCTGGGTCCTACTAAAGGATGACAGGCTGGGACACTCGATATTTTAGGGATCCTGGGGGTGTTCCTATGAGTTTTGGAACCAGTATTTTTGGAGGTTTGCGCTTAACTATAGGGTAGAGTAGGGGTTATTTCATTTAATTGCGAAGCAATGTTTTCAAGAGAGTTTGTACCAGAAGATGCTCCCCAAACCATCAATGTCTGTTGATCCTCGGATCGGATGTCATCGAAGTTATGTGTGCTAAGAATAGAAAATCCCCTGTCCTCTAGGTCTGATGTATAAGTTGCGAGGTCCTCGGTTGGAACCATTAATGTTCCGATCGTATCTAGGTTTGTGCCTGGTAAACCTGCTGTATCGTTTACGACATCATTAGATCCACTACTAGGTTGATCTATTACGTTTATCGTCCCGTTCATCACAAAGTTTGTATCCTCGTTATTTACATCCGATTCGGAATAATAATAGGATCCTGTATCATTCATGACAATCGGCTTTGTAGCAGTATTGTATGCAAACGTACCGCTGTCAAAGTACAGGTTAGTACTACCGCTACTACTATCCGACTCACTATCTTGCCTAGCTAATGTTATCTTACGGTCATGGTCTACGTCGCCATTGAACCATACAATAGCAGTACCTTTGGGTACAGTTGAATGCCATGGAATATACGGTTGGCTGATGTGACGCTGCTCCGAAGTAGAATCACCAATATTCTGCGATTCATGGGCTTCATTTGGAATCAAGATTACGAAGTTCTTAATATTATCTCCTAAAGTCATAGATTTGGTTTCATAAACATTGGATGCATCAATTTCTGGGCTTTGAGCTTCGACCTTCATGTCATTTGTCAAAAACATTAGTATAATTGGTATTGTCCCTGCTACTATTGCCGTTGTGAACAAGAATTTAGGCGTCATACGTTCGGATTCATCTGTATGTTTTTGGCTTCTTGTCATAACAATTCGAGTGCGACCGCATATATAATCGTATTACATGTGAACTATAGTTATTTGATCGATTAATCATCTACTTCGTGAATAAAAGTTATTTCGGCAAGCCAATCATCTTTTATTCCCTACAAAAAAAGGAAAAGGCAGCAGCGTCGATGCTGAAAGATAATGACCCTCGTAAAAGGGAACAGACAGCTTCTTATACTGGTTATCATATTAGGAATATTTTCTTTAGGAACATTTAACATCTTATTTGTCCCATGGAAGTCACAGGATTTCGGAATCACTGATAACGACATTTCATTAGTTTACGCAGAATGTGACTCATACTATAATCGGATACCCATAGGAGTGCTCGAAGATAAGATAGGAAAAGAAAAGGTGCTCACTTTTGGCTTGTCCATTTTTGTCCTATCATTAATGCTAATGGTACTTTTTTTTAGATTCAAATCAATATCTTTTTCCCTATGTCATCGCTGCAATATTTGGATTATATATTGAAACAATAGAAACGGTTCAGAGGGCAAGAATGTCACATGATAATGGGAATAGGCCAAATTATTCAGGCGTTGCAAGGCATAACATAGACATTGCTACATGGTAACCACCACATTTTTTTTAAATCGATGACTTTTCAACAAAAGTATTTATTTAAAATATGCAATATGATACATGGCGTATACCGTCAATAGGAAATGGATTCAGCAAATTATTCAAAAATAGTACAGTGAAAGATGGCTTCAGAATTTCAAATCTAGAAGCCTAATTGGAATTTCCTGGAGATGGTAATACCGCGAATTCCATGGCTGTGATGATATGTAGAACGAACACAATATAGACTGAATATGACCTATTGCAAAAATACTACTTGGAGAAATATACCTTCTCTACTCCAATAGGCACTTCCTCTACCGGAAGAAAGTCAATTGACTGCACTATTTCTTTTGCAATTCTAAATGCCAGTGCGGATATAGTTAATGATGGATTTACGCCTAATGAGGATGGGACGATTGATCCGTCAACAACGTAAAGATCATCGTATGTATCTGTCAATGAAGCTCCATCGCCTCTGTAAACCTTCCCAAAATTGTTTACCACTCCATGATCTCTGTCCTTTCCGATAGAACAACCACCCAGATTATGAACTACTGCGGTTATGTTTTTATTATATTATTTGGATCCGGATCCCAAAGAGGCGTCGAAAAGCTGGCTGAACCTTTCTCACCTATTTCTTTTGCAATGCGTTTCATGGAAGTTCGTATTTTATCGATTATGGGTGCCAACTTATTCATATCAAAGTCTACATTTATAACGTTCCATTCGTTCATATTTCTATTTGTGCTGTTTTTCCAGCTGTCCATCAATTTAATTTCTCCGTCAGAAGTATCTGTTCCCATTCCAGAAAGTATTAGAGTCTTGTCTAGATCTCTTTCAGAAATTACAATTGAACTTTCTGTTCTCAGTGATATTCCTGAAAGATGTCTAGTTAGGATGTCTACCAAATTATTGATTGATTGAGAACCGACAGAGACAAGTAATTCTCTAAATAAGCTGGCCTGTGGCAAGAGGTTAGATAAACCTGCAAATATTTTTGGAATACCAGTATCTTCAATTGTATATATAAAATTAGACCCTTCTTTTAATCTTATAGCTGAAGTTACCATGGGCCCTCTTGTTGCTCGAATATTGTCCTTAGTTGGAGTAACGATTCCCAACAAATCACCGTTTGTCGAATATCCTTTGCCTAGCTTTGTGCTGAGATTAAGCTTCTCCCCCGTAATGCGTGTGGTAGAAATTGATTTTAGTAAAATTTCCGTGCTTCCTAGAGCTCCAGCTGCAAGAATCAAAGTATTACAACTAATAGTTTTTGCTCTTCCTTCTGGGATATACTTGAACAATGTGGCTTCAAGCTTAAACAACGGTGAACCCGGAGGCCAGCTAAAAGATATTTCTTTTTTATCTCTAGCGCCATAATCTCTATAGTGAATTTTATAGTTACGAGTTGACGCAGTCAGGGGTTCAATATCATAGACCTCAGCCAGCGCTCTAACTTGAAAGTGTTCTTTCTTTTTAGGATCTTTTAGGTAATCAAATAATTTCTTGTTATTTGTATGGCGCGCGCCTGGGATACAACCAATAGCACATCTGCCTTGTCGTTGACATGCATTTTGTTCCTCAAAATATTTTCTCAAAAATAGAGCAAGTTTCTCTTGCAACTCAGGTTTTCCAATTATCAAATTCTTTACATTCTGATAAGTCGGAACCTGCTCGTAAATTGGATTTTTCTTAAAAAATAAGGAATAGTCATCCTTTCTGTATGGTATGTCAGTTATCGATAAATCAGCCGCAAAAACGTCTTCGTTTAATTCTGAGTTTGGATCAAAAGTTTCCTTGTTTGTTATAGCCCCTGGAGGTAATTCTTCTTTCATTTTTTTAGAGGCATCATGAAATGCTTTAGACCTCGGAAGTTTTACATCACCCATAGACGAATTAGTAACGATCTTGTTTACTCCAAGGAATCCACGAGCCATCTCAAAGAATGGTTCAAGGTTTGCATAGTTTATCCCTGTATTCAGATTAGTATCCCATGCATCAATCACGCTTTGATGAGGCTCTTCCGTAACATTGGTATATATTAATGACCCTCCGCCCACTCCGCTGGCTGTTAGCGTATGAACTTTAGGAGAGATTCTATAATTTAATAGTCCACGCCTATTGTTGCTGTTATGAAGATTGTTTACCATTTGAGAAAGACCATTGATGTTATCAGGATATGGCCATGTATTATATGGTAAATTGTTAGATTCTAGAAATTCTCTTATACCTATTTTTGCCTTTGGTTTTTCATTTAATTCATGAGAGCTAGGGCTTAAAGGCAGTTCATGGCTTACCCACCACTGTCCTCTTTCCAGAATCACTATTTTCTTTTTATTATTGGGATTACTTGTTGCCTCGTCAACATATTTGTTTACTAAAGATAAAGAGGTAATAGTGCCTCCGAAACCTGAACCTATGACTACCGCCTCACACTCGTTCACTTCTGATGGATCTGTGTATGGAGCATAAGGTGAGGTTACTACAGCAGTAGTATGTATTAAATTTCCATCCAAATCATAGATATTAAAATAAAGTTCAACATCACTAGGATCCAAAACCTCTCGAAAATCCGATGGTTTAAATTTGATTCTAAAAGAACCGTCGTCCAGTATAACAGCTTTTCCTAATTCATCATCGTCTATCGATCCTGGAAATGGATCCCGATCAAATGCCTTAATTGTGTAGTTTGATAATAGTTTTGACGGCGATGTAGGGTCTACAAGTTTTCCTTTTATTTCAAAGGACATAATTTATAATTATGCCGCTTGAATAAAAATATTGCTAATTTTAGACAAAACACTAATATCATCACCAGTTGCAGGAATGTACCTAAGCAATTATCTAAAATTCAACCCTTAGAACTGACATTTCTGTGAATTTAAGGATTAGTGGATAGACTTGTCCATTCTTGTGCGGGAGCCCGATTGCATGGTTGAAAGAACGTACTACTTGTCTTACTACGCTTGTCCCGTCATTTTGGGCACGATTTACATGCTTCGATTGTTCTGTAATATTATTCCAATTATAGAACGGTAAACCTTTCAGTAATTAGAATCGCTGCAAATGACCGAATTATTATAACCTAATTGGAACTCGTACTTATCCAGTATTTTCGATAGGTTCTGTAGTATCATCTATGGTTACTTCCTTGTATTGTGGTATCAAGCCCCTATGTCTGTCAACAAATCGTACCGCTCTATCAACTACTGTAGCATTGAAGTAATTCCGTACGCATAGCACAACAGTCCTTAATCATGGAACTGGACTGCATTAACTCTCTGTTATCCTATGGTAGAACTTCCGGAAGCCGTGAGCGGTCTTCCATTCGTGTCTCTTAGCCCTTTAGGAATGCCTTCAAATGCTGTTTGTGACTGGGTTCTGGCAAGGCATGACAGTATGGTAAAAGTATGAGAACCTAAAAACCTAAAGTAGTATAGGTCTATTTCGGAGTAACAAAACCAATGTTCCTAATGCAGGATAATGTGTGTAATCGACCAACTCCTTAATTTTAATTGTCCTCATTACACCTACCTGGTTTACCGCATAAATACAAGAACAAATATTCTAACAGTTAGGGAAAAAATTGTAATTCTAAGACTATTTAAAGGAATTGAATACTTTCTAATTTCTCTTCACCAGCTTTTATATATAAGACTAATAGGGATTACTCAAGTAATACGAACTTTGCCTCATTGCACCAGTAACTTCAGTGATCCCTTGTAGAGACATTTCTTCTACAAATTACGCATTTTTTCCGATTCATCATGTGTCTGCTTTACTAGTTCTGTGATGACATCAAATAAGAAAGACAATTCATGGTCAGAGTAGGATGACAGGAGCCTATGAATTCGTTGATGAAGAGGCATAAAGATAGATTCAATCTTCCTATCTAATTTCTTGTTTCTGATTGGTTCGACAATAGTTCTACGCCTATCATTTGGATCATTTGTCCTCCTTGCATAGCCTGCCTTTTCTAAACGATCAATAATTCCTGTTACTGCACCAGTAGTTAGCCCTGTCAGTTCTTCAAGTCTACCTGCAGGCATAGCCCCAAAACGGTGGATAAGATCCAAACATTTATGGTCAGTAATATGCAAACCAAGTACATCTGCCACGGCTTCATGAAACAGAATTGTTTCAGTTGACATTTCTTTGAGTTTTTCAGTAATGGTTAAAATGATTATCTCTCGTTTCATAGCTGGACAATCAAAATAAAAGCAGTTACATATATATCACTGTATCATTATCTTATTGACTAAGATAATGACGGTACAAGAGAATAATAGTATGTTTAATTATGTAAAGAAAGAATCCTTGTTTGCTTTTTTGATAGTAATTGCCACCTTGGCCGTAATTAGTATGATTGCACTTACGAACGAACATAGCATTAAGGCACAAATAATGACTGGAGATCATGAAAGTTTCAAGAACAAGACTGCTTATCCGCATGAGTATCAGCACAGAATGATAATCAATGGAACGATTGATCTCGAACAGACCATTTTTGAAGCGATTGATTCCAAAGTTAATACTTCACTAATTCAAGCCATGACTATTGCAGAGAAATCAGTAGGTAACAATTCATCTGCATTGGCGGCCTTTGGTTCTGAAGACAATGGATATTTTACGTATAGAATCATACTTGGTACACCTAACATGCAATTCTATAATGTGATAATTGATTCCACATTAGTATTCTATTAAATCACCCAGAAAAGGAATCTAGATCATATGGCATATTCACTCTATCTAGCCCTGTCGTATCATATCAGCGTATCATATCAGACTTATATTAGCAATCATCATTATTGGACGTTAAATGTCTAAAGGGAAAAGCGTTGGCTCGGTAATTATAGTTTTACTAGTCATTTCGGTTATTCCTCATTTTACTCACTTCACATTAGGTCGACTTTGTGGCTGTGGCCATTATAACGAACTCTCTCAGTATAAAAATTCGGAGCATTACCGTATTTATCGAGAATCGGGGATAGACAGAATCCAGAGTGACATACCTGCCTGGAACCTAATGACTAGGAGCTCAGAAATCAAAAAAAAGCAAGAATATCGGAGAAGCTTGCTTACTACCTACAGCAGATAAACAACACATTTGGCCACGCTAAGGAATTAATCGGGGAAGCATATCGCATTGCTACTGAAGAAGAGAATTATACGCCAGAAGAGGCGAAAAAGCTTCTTCTAGATAATATCACTATTTTTAGTAAGCGCACAATCTATTTGTCACCTCCCAATGAATGCAAGGATATAACCCAGCAGCAACGGCGACTTAACAAGCGGATACCGGTTGCAATTTTGCAACAGCCAATACTACAAGATACAAAAGATACTGAAAATCTTTATGAAATAGTTGGCACTGAAGGAGCTGCGTATATACATACGGTCGAAAGTAAATTAGGACAAAAACAAAACACTGTTGACCCGCATAGAGGTCAAATTACACATTTCAAGCTCTCAGGAGATATAATTGATGAATTTCTATCTTATATTTCAATGATTGGTAAAGACGATTACTGTGTAGGTTGGATATATGATGGTGAATTGATTGACTGGGAAATTAGCCCTGTCCTTGAAGGGCGAATGCAAACTACAGACAACCCTGGAAAGATACACAGGCGTAAGAAGAGGTTGGATATTGAAAAAACTTACCTCGATAATGCCTCTCATCTAAAAGAGTCAATATAAAAACAATATCAATGGCACACCCATGACTCTTAAATAACGAATGATATCCGTATTTTTCTAGGAGGATATTCAATGTTGTTATATTCTGAATCAACTATCCAAGTGGCGAATAAAGCCATTAATCGAGCTTCTTCTCAACAGACTGGTCTGGCATATTCAGTTCACAAACGATAATCATTATATGTGCTAATTGTAACATCAGTCGATTCTGTCCATCCGACCGGATTGACGCAATTTCCCTACCAATGCTCTAGAATTATAGTTTTGGAATATCAGGCGGTCATTTTTTAACCTT
>JAATVS010000689.1 GCA_014523695.1 Nitrososphaerales archaeon TH5895 | reverse complement strand
TGTATGGTATTTACTTTCTGCGTTTCTTTAAATGGTTATATCATCCTAATGTTGAACCAAACAAAAGAACAAAGCCACCAGTGGTAGAGAATATCCCACAATTAAAGAGAAAAGAACAATCCATATACAAGCCCTCAGATCTCTGGTCTCAAGAAGATGACCTTCTATTTTTGAAATACTGTCCATCCAAAAGAATGAAATGTTATCATGCTATGTCTCGAGATACTGGCTGTAGGCCACACGAACTACTAAAGCTACGAATTAGGGATGTTATATTCAAGAATGCAGGAGATAAACAATATGCAGAAGTTTTGCTGACAGGCAAAACAGGCTCCAGACATATACCTCTAATTGACTCTCTGCCCTACATCAAAGACTATTTAGATCATGAACACCCTCAACCAACCAATTTTGATGCGTCATTATTTGCTGGAAAAAGGAAGAGTCTTGGAAGACAAATCAGTGTTATCAGTCTTTACGCAATTTACGACAGCTACAAAAAGAATCTATTTCCCAAACTCCTTGATTCTGTTAGTGTTCCGCCAACAGATAAGCAAAGGATTAGAGATCTCTTAAGAAAGCCGTGGAATCCATACATAAGAAGACACTCAGCCTTGACAGATAAATCACTATTCTTAAAGGAACATGTCCTTCGGCAGCATGCCGGCTGGTCACCCAGGTCTCAAATGCATCTAAAATATTTGCACTATTTCGGAAATGAATCTAGTGACAGCATACTAGAGGCATACGGAATAATAACGAAAGACCAAAAAGGATCAAACGCCATGAGATCAAAACAATGTCCTAACTGTAATGAACCAAATAAACCAGATTCGAAGTTCTGTGCCAAATGCAGAATGGTATTGACATATGATATTTATAATGAAACATTGGATGAGCAAAAAGTCAAAGAAGACAGACTAATAAAAATGGAGGAACAATTTAACACTATGCAGTCAATGATGGAGAAGCTCCTTCTTAGCCTTAGTAAAACAACTGATCAACAGCAGCTTAATACCCTAACTGAATCAATGTTCGCTTCAGGAATTCTTAAGTCGCAAAAACTGCGCACATAGATCAGACAAATATCCTTGATTCCGCTTTTTGGATATATTCCAACTAAATCGACTTCATCGTCTCAAGTTGAGAAGTTGCCTCTTTTAGAAAAAGAGGCTCTATTGAGGTAGAAATAATTTCTCTCATTAAGCTTCCCTTGTACCTATCTAGAAGTAGTTCATTTCTTTGTTTAAACTTACGGATCTGATTTTGGCACATGTGTATTCTGGCCTTTGTGTGATCGATTATTTTTGTAAACTCGTTCTTATCAGACTTTTTGTTAAGTATTTTGAAAGAATAATAATTACTGAAGATTTTATTTACACGTTCTTGTGGATAGAAATACTCTAGCCAACTCCTTACGTCACCTCGTGGGTGCTTGATATATTTCCAATATGATTTCATGGATTCCTCAATCTCTCTAATGGTGTTAAAGCTATCTAATAAAATAACCGAGAACGGATCCGTGATGAGATACCTTGATTTTCCCTCGTATTCTCCGATTTTTGTTACGATCCTCTGCTTTTCTAGAAGCAAGAGTGCATTCTTAATTTCGAAGAGCTCCGGTTTCATATTGGCCATTCGTGAATATCCTATGCCTTTAGCGCTAATATCTTCAGCTGAAACTCCCCTGAGACGATAACTATATGAAAATCCTTTAGATACGTCTAGATTACCTTGCCTACTTGCAACAGCAAATTCGGATTCTTCGCATTGGATCTGTAAGCAGCCAATAGGCTCATATAACATCGTATAAATCTCTTCTTCACCAAGTAATTTGTTAGATTCTGATTTCCATACTATACGAAGTTTACGAATATCTAGTGATTCACCGACATACTTTCTAACAAGTTGCTTCAGATCTTTTTCTGTTGCATACTGCCAGTCATACAGAGTATCTTGATATTGCCTCAGAAATACAGTTATATATATTGGCAAATACTTGTAGTATTTTATTTTGAGGTCTTCCCTGCATCTTTTCGTGAGAGAGTAGCAGATTCTTCCCTCTTTATAATCATAATACTCGCACGCTTGTCTTGTAATTTTTCCTTCATTTTTTAATTTTTGGAGACGAGGTGCAATTGTATTATCAGAAATATCGCGATTCAAATTCAATCTGGTTTTAAGTTCGGCTTTTATCATCGTATAACTTAAGGGTCTTTCAGATTCAAACAGACTATCAAGAAGACAATCATCATAGTCTCTCTATATATATTCAAACTGAAGTTAACTCCAGATAAACAATATTATAAATATTACCAAATATTATAGCATGACCAATACAAGAGTCATCGGACTATCCCTTCCAGAAGGAGTAGTGGATAGAATTGATCGTGCAAGAGGAGATATTTCAAGAAGTAAATACATCTTGCGGATCATAGAAAGAGCGTTTGGAAATAAAGTAATAGAATATGGGGGCGCCGCTTAGTTGGAGAACTCTCAATCGGTAGCCCCCATAGTGAAAGAATCACTAACTCCATCTGCGCAAAAGTGGAACAAAAAGTTATCTGAAGACAAGAAAAAAACCGATAATATCATCATAACGAAATGCCTAACAAAACCATGTCCCAGAAAATATACTGATTCAATTACTGAATCTATTGAGATTATCTGCGAGTCTCCGAATCATGCCTGAAAAGATGGTGGCAAAAGGAATGGAAGAACATAAAGAGATGCAACCAGATATGATTCCAAGCGGATATGACCCAAACAAAGAAGGATTGAGCGATAAAGCTCCAGAAAATTTCAGCTATGTCTGGAATGAATATGTTAAAGTACAGGCTCTGACTCTTGATCACTCGACAATCAAAAGAGCTCGAGAAGCTGGAATTGGAGAATTGCTTCTAGAGCTTTCTAGAGATGTCTTGGCTGCTGTACAACGATTAGGAATAAGAGAATACAATTACGGGGATATGGCTAAAATTGTTGGAGCAGTTCAAAACGCCATTTCACCCTTTCAAAAACGACATCATGGCCCCAATATTGAGATAGGTTCTTTCATCTCTCAGGACACTGGTACTTTAAATACAGTATATCTGTCAGAGTACGGAATTGTCCTAGAGACGAGAGACCAAGTTAACGGGAGAGAAGTGCGTGATACCGATCCAGTTGAGATTTGGCGATACTTATACTGGCCTTCGAAAATTGTCGAAAATGTAGTCTCGACAATGATAGCTGTTGCAGAGAAACACAAGGGTATCAACGATGATTGGATCCTCTCCTTCCGAAGGATTGGGGATCTCTGTCTAGGAACTGGGATATGAGAGATATAGACAATTTGACTAACAAAGGGCTTAGTGACAAAGCTCAAGAGAATTTGCATCGCAACGCAGAACTTCGTACAAACAGAAGGCTAAGACAAAATAAATTGCTAACTCTAAGAGCTGGTGAGGAGGTCATACGAATTTTCAATCCAGAGCAGATTGAACCACAAGAAATTGATTACAATGGCAATGGTGAAAAAACTCAGAAATTCGACTACACCGTTACGGATCCCAACACAGGAGAAATTGAAACATTTCGTGCAGGCATCAGAACTTCAGGAGACATCGATGTTCTTCTCGCAGAAGGACATCGTCTGCTCAAGATAAGAAGGGAAGGTTCAGGTAAATTTGACACCAGATACTACCTCACTCCTGTTCAAGAATCATAGTTCTCCTACCCAAATTTGTGATGCAAATGTATTATAAATCAGAATTGCAAGCCATGTTTAGATGTAATTTTAGACAACCAAGCTACTCATTCCTATCAATGTTCAATGACACCTCAATGACAGTGACAGGTTACGTGGTGTCATTGTTTGACCTGTCCAAAAGGAGGCTATCACACACACTTTGGGTGAACTAAGAGAAGCAATGATCACGCATATGAAATATTTGGTTCTTCAGGAACATAGGCCATTCTCCTACACAGATTTCATGAGATTCGAAGTTAACGGAAAGGAATACAACATGACACACGGTACTTTCAGAAATAACATCTCTTGCCTAAAAAAAGAAGGACTATTCGAAATTGCATATCGATCGAATATTATGTTCTACACACTAAGAGGAGTAAAATTTGGCAAGGCTAGTAGAATTGCAGTGACAGGTAACCACATGGGGGTTCCATACTCCTCTACATCAGTATCATCAGTGTCAACTTCATCTCTTTCCTCTAATCCCATTTACAGAAGTATCAAAGACCTTCCGTTAGATAAGCGCACAGTCCACGACTTACATCTAAGGTTTGCTAGCCCACAAATTTACGCAACTATTAATTCATCAATTTCCGATAAATCTGCAGGCCTTGATTGTACAGTCAACTCTAAGAGCCTTGATATATTGTTGCCCGTCTGGAAGATAAGAGACCTACTTGTTAAGGTAAGAATCCATATGACTGACACCGTTAGCATCGTAATAGGATGTTCTCTTAATCCTATTACACTGGATGTTAGTGGCATCATCAGACTAACGAACACGTTGTCCATAGTGGAAGAAAGGTTATCTCGGTTAGCTAAGAAGGCTTGTCCTCTTGGAGGCACCATAATCGCTCACAAGGATGATTCTCCAAACTATCGGCAAACGTGCCTCAGCATGATCCCCCTTTACTCCCAATGGATTGTAACCATGTGGCACTTTGGTACTGATGCCTTGACCGAATATTCAGGGGAGAAGTTCTGTATGACCTGGGAGACCGCAGAGAACGTCCTGATCAGAGCGTACAGCAAGGTCATGACTGATAACAAGACAAGGATTAGACTAGAACGCCAGGAATATCCTAATTCCTCTATTGCAGAAGTTATTGAAGAAAAGCTGGCTGGTAACAGGAGGTTATCCTAGTCCATGGCCGATAAATTACTAGCAGAAAGAATATCTATTGATTCCATCATAGTAACAGACAGAACTCGTAAAGATTTTGGGGATATCAAATCTCTTGCAGAGAGTATAATCACAGTTGGATTGATGCAACCGATAGTTATTAACGAAAATAATGAGCTTGTGGATGGACAGCGCAGGATTCTTGCTTATGAACAGCTAGGGAAAAAAGAAATTCCTTATTATATAATCGACTTAGAACAAATTGTCCTAGGTGAATTTCATGCAAATTCTAATCGTAAAGATTTCACATCATCTGAAAGAGTGGCCATATCTAGTGCCGTTGAACAATATCTCCGAGAATATTCTAGGGGCGTAGGAAGACCTAAAATCAATAAAAAAGCAGACGAAAACATCATCAAAGATAGTATACCTTCTCATAACTATAACGCAACTGATTCCGGAATAAGCAACAATAATGTGGTCAATTTGACCACATTTTCTGGCAGGATTAAGGATAATGTTTCAAGATACCTTGGGGTAACTCGTAATACATTAGAAAAGGAAAAGAAGATAATAGAATCAGCGGAAAGAGATCCGCAATCATTCGAAAATTTACGACAAAAAGTCGACAAGAAAAAAATGAGTGTAGACAAGGGTTTCAAGATCATTCAGAAAAGGATAAAAAGAGATCAGATTTTGGCTGTAGCAAAAAGTTATGTATCCAATCCAAGAATTGAAACACTATTTCATGGGGACTTCAGGAAGGAATCAAAGAAGATTCCTGATGGTTCGGTAGATCTCATTTATACCGATCCTCCATATCATTCAGAGGATATTTTACTATACAGAGATCTGGCAGCAGCTGCTTTCAGGTTACTAAAAGATGGTGGGAGTTTGGTAACAAATGGAAATCACTGTCTGATTCCCGAAATTACAAAGTATATGGAAGATACTGGTCTTACTCGCCAATGGGTTTTGGCTGTTAAGCTTTCAGGCCCTTTCGCTCATTTCCATCCAAAGAAGGTTTCGATAAAATGGAAACCATTGCTCTGGTTCATCAAAGGAAACAAACCAGACGCCCCTGACTATTTATCTGATTTTATAGAATCCAAAGTACCAGAAAAGATTTCTCACGAATATGAGCAAAGCCCTATCGAAGCGGAACATGTAATTTCAAGACTTACGTTAGAAAGTCATACAGTATTTGACCCAATGATGGGGTCTGGTACTTCTGGAGTCGCAGCTATTAAACTCACCAGAAAATTTATTGGAATAGAGATCGACTCTGTTGAATTCGAAAAAGCAAAGGCGAGGATAATACGTGCAATTGAAGTGTATGGCGCCACAAAAGGAGTGCCTAGCCAGGTCGATTTCTAAGAGGTGAACACAGCTACTATCTTTTGCAGCTCTAAATACTTGCAAAAGAAGGTTTGTGATGATTTTACGATTTAGGAGACATAAAGGGTGAGGGGTAAGTGATTTCGAAAGATACAGCCATGGTAAATCTAGGACAAAAAGTCCGGCCCCCCTTCCTTCTGCTCCTGATAGTATGTCTGCGCACTCCTCACCTACTAACGTTCTATTCACATCGGAACGCAGCAATATGGACTATTTCACTCTCGCCGGAGTGTGTAAGCGTACTGGTACAACCGAGGGTGAGCTAGCAGTTTTTGGATTAAAGGAAAATATTGATAATGCTTTAGATTTCTCTGAGGTTAATTTTCCATCCTCGTTCGAGGGGAGCCCAGAGATCTTTGTAGATGTAAAATACAATTCAAAACGAAACTATCTCGTAATGAGGGTGAGAAACTCTAACTTTGGATTGAAGGATATAGGATTTATCGAGGAGAGAATTCATGCCATATTTGACGACTTGGATAGATTTCATTCCAGTAAGAGAAATCTCTTCAAGATAAGTCGAGGTTTGCAAGGTGATGCTCTTAAGGAGGAAGTGGGCATTCCTTACGCCCTAGGAACAAAATACAATGGTAAAGGCGGGTGGAACGAACCACTCATCATAAGAAATGAGGCCGAAGAAGAATTTGAGATAAGAGCCGTTGTAGATAAGATCGAGGGGCGTAATTACTGCAGTATTATAAAAAAGACGGCAATAGTAAATGATAATTTCACCGAGATTGAGACACACTTACCCTATAATGATAGTATAATTCATTTAACCCACATTAAACTTGTTCTCATAAAATATGCGCTGCTTAATACTCACATTACATTTCATTTTGATGTGGTGAATTCCATTACTGATAATAATAATGATGACGATGATGATCGCTGGAATGTAACATTACCCGCGACCCAGAAGCTCTCTATTAGCAACACTAACAGTAAACGACTTACGAGTATATATTGGACCGATCTATCTACTTTTGAAAATCTGATCTACGGCATTGAAGATAAAAGTATGATATTGTACGATATTCTCATAAGTCATTTCAAGGAAGGGGGATCGCTCAAGAAAGAAGATGATCTGCTCGTTCCTGTAGGACAGTTACAACAACTTCCAAAACAAGAAAGTGAAGAGAAAATTCGGCACATTTTTCTAAGATTGCGTAGTACTATGGGCCCGCCCACTGACCCATCGATATTAAAGAGAGACTTATTGCCATTCAGTGTTAAGGGCAGAGAACAAGCTCTATTTGCAAGAGCTTGTCAGCTCGGATATGATCCTAAGCATATAAAATACAAGACTAAAATCGGATATTACAATAATGATGATGAGAAGAATAACTCTGACATCTCTAGAAGTACATCTGATATTTGCGTTCCATACATAATAGAAGCTTCTGTTATACATACATACAGTCTGCCTTACTATCTACTCTATTGTGAAGGAATTAATGCAGCTCCGAACCATTACCATTCATTCTCCGATGGCTATCTTCTTGAATGGACTACCAAAAGCGGTTCTAAGAAACAGGCATACGGGGTAAAGGGTCTTTTGAAAGAGTGTGGTTATTCCTACGCAGATGATAAACCAGAAAAGGAAAGGAGCATAGTTTTAGTTAATTTATGGTGTCCTAAATTACAATATACTGATTACGGAAAATCAGATATCGATCTCAATCCATTCTATTACGATCTTGTTGACTTGCTCTCCAAGATGTGTTCTGGCGGCAATAAAAGACGGGATGATGAAGGTAATAAATTAGATGCAAAAGCTCTCTTTGCAACGTATCTCATGGAAGAACGATATAAAAAAGTGTTACAGGAGCCGTATATCAAGAACACTGATAGCTGGAACACAAGCACTCCGGTATATCGATTCAGACCAGAGCTAGAACATCTTGGGATACATGTAGAAAGAAAGTATCTGCAGAGTCTCGTTAAAATCATCTGTGATGAGATGCCTGAATTAAAACTTGTAAATGGTCAGTTTATGAAAACAGGTAGAATAGGAGTAAAACGAGAAGCCCTGGGAATATACGAAGCACCTCGTGCTCACATATACTTTAGAGGAGCTACATATGATGTTTCATTCAAACAATTAGAGAGGATCAAATCAATCGCCACATTTATTCTCATAATAGAAAAGGAAGGAGTCGTTGAACTACTCACATATTGGGCGGATAAATATGGTTTTGCTTTGTGTTATACTAAGGGAGTTCTTACAGATAACGCAAAGGAGTTCTCTGAACTAGCAACTAAGGAACGTGCTAGAATGGCAATACTTACAGATGATGATTTTTCTGGATGGGCTATGGCAAGAGAAGTGCCTAACCTAACTAGAATAGGCATAAGAATTGATACCCTAGAAAGATTAAATATTCCAATAGATGATGTTGTAGAAGATTTACCTAAACCCAAAGGTAGTGAAAAGAAGATAGATGTAGACTATCGTGCTAATAACCATGCCACAACTGCTGAGCAAATGCATGATAATGGATTGGTACCTGAAGAGGATTGGGAGCTACTCACCAGTGGTAGATATGGAAGACGCATAGAAATAGATAATGTAATAGCGTATGTTGGAGCAGAAAGATTTTGGAATGAATTTATTCTTCAAAGCTTTCGAGAATTATTCGAATCAGCGGATTATAATCTAAGTCTTGGGAAGATAGCATATGTTGCACTACCGTATTTAAATCTACTCAATCAGCTAGCTAAAAAGGCTGGGACAGTAGCTGCATCAGATGAAGTAGATAGAATAGAGTCTGAATATGCTGATTACGAAATTTCAACCAAAGGATTTATTGATGACATTGGTAAGGTCGAAAAAGAGAATGAAGAACGAATTAAAAACAAGGAATTAGAAGATGAACATATTTGTTGGTTAGAAGAGCAGTTAGCGCCAATAATTGAAGAACTTGGTAGAAGAACCTGAATTACTTTATCAGAAAAGGGAAAGCAAGAGGAACGGTAAGAAGAAAATGATGGTGATGGGGATGATGATGCAGATGGCGAAGTAGATTCAGATGAAAATGATTACAGCAGATGACCTTGTAGACAAGATAGGGAAAGATGAGGATGCAAATCAAGAATACACTTTAAAGAGGCGGACTTCTTCTAATACCATACACATGCAATCAGTCAGTCTGTATGAAGGGAAGGAGTAGGGGATATGGGGTAGCAAGTTTTGATAAATAATAATCATGGTGAGTCTAAGACAAAAAGTTTGACCCCCCCTAGCACCTCCCAGTACCAAACACTAAATCCTTTCGATCGATTAGCTAAATAATAATGATGAAGTATGCAATAGCTGCTTCTGCTGCCAACACCAAAATCCTTAACCAAATCTAGGTTTCTATACATATCGATCAAATTGACAAAAGGATATAGAGCAGAAAATACTATTCAATACCAACCAAAATAATGAATAGATCATCCATCTCTTCACCAAAGGCAAGGTCGTATAATGATGTGGTTCCTGATTCTATTCCGTCAGATTCATGTGTTAAATTCGATCAACAAATAATACTTACAAAGGATCAGTTTGAACTCTTGAAGATTATCTCCAATGCACATGATAAATCAATATCCGAGTATATCCAGAAAGCAGTGATAGAGACAATGAAGAATGAGATAGAGTTTGGTGATTTTTGTGACACACTTTTGGACAAACTTGATACTGAGCGAGAATTAATGTAAGTGGTTACCTAAGACTAACAGGAAATATTTTGTCATCTTAGGTAACTGGGAAACAGAGATCGATTATTCGTAAATTTAGTCCTGTGACTCTCCTGTCCTCCTTTCATTATCAGGAAGATATGAACCGATATACTTTTTCTTCAACTTCCAAATAGTTGCAGACTGGTTGTCGCTGCTAGAAATTCTCTCCTTCCAATATGCGTAGTAGTATGGGCCATGCGACATTTCGCAATCGTTCTTACCACATTTAACATACTCCTTTCTTATAGTAGCGTTTCTGGGTAGAGCATTGAACCTTTGTATAGATGATGCTTCAGCATCTTTCATTCCTTTAATAAGTCTCCTATGGTGTTCCATCCTTCTATCTGCTTCAACTAATGCTTTGGCAATGATTCGTGATGTAAAAGGTGCTATTTTCTTGTGTGCTTTTACAAAGTCAACATGATTGACTGACATGTTCAAAACCATAGTGTATCAATCGGAGGAAAAAAGTTTTTGGTCGAATCCCATTCAATCACATTCAACCCTTAGGATTTTTTCAGGATTCATCTTTTCAAAGGGTTCTGGGATGTAGTCTTGTCCAAATTCACTCCGAATTATTTGAACTATATTTGGCGGGTTATCGGGATGGTAGTTTTGTCTTGTATTTACATATTTGATGCCAATTACTTCGGACCCCCTTGAGCCCAGTGTAATATTACCTCTCAAATAGGATTCTCTGACCAAAAAGAGAGAGCATAATAAATTGAGCAAGTCACATTTAGACTAGTTTTAATCTGCCTCTGGATTTATTCGCGTTGTAGGTTTAGATGAGGAAGCCGCCACTATTACTTCTCTTTTACTCATTAATCAATCGCAGTGAATCTCAGATTTTTGGTTAT